>JADIND010000202.1 GCA_017694215.1 Candidatus Scatousia excrementipullorum
ATTCTTAAAATAAAAAGAGCCTTATTTAAAGGCTCTTTTTTTATACTTTTTGTGCATATAACAACACTTTACAATTTATCAGCAGTATTGTTTTATTCTTTTCATAAGGCAGAATCTCGATTTTTGCAATATCAAGGAAATGTTCATGCTTATACAAATCTCTGAGGAAATTTTCGAAATTTTTATAAGTAGCAATCAGCTGCAAATCCAGATGACAAACACTTACCTTTCCACCAACGCCCTTAACAAAGGCATCTTCCGGCGGATTGTAATTATATTCAACAGAACGGGCTTTAATAGCATTAGCTCTTAACATTTCCAGAATTTCATTGAATTGAGCTGCAACAATACTTTCAGCATCAAGTCCTGACTCAATGGGTTTATACATTGCCTTAGAACCGCTTAAATCAACATTTGTAGCCTGCATTAATGAAGCTTTAATGGCATCATATTTCTGTTCCATGGTTGCCTGTTTTTCAAGAGCGGCTTTGTAATCCGCAGACAAACTGCTTATTGTTGAAGCTTTCGGATATATAAACATAACAATTAAATATATTGAGCTGACAACTGTCAGTATCAGAAGTAATATTACATTTTGAAATAATTTTAGTTTTTCTTTATCCATATATATATTTCCTTATTCTTAATTTACCTGTACGGGTTTGTCACTCAACAATTTATTATTCGGAGCTTTGCCGCCATTTTTAGCATTACTTGCAGCATTTTCATTTTCTCCATTTTCAGATGTAATTCCGAGTAAAGATTTCAACTGATTTTCTTCCATATTAGTGATTTCAAATTCATAATTTGAAGACGAATCATTTGAAATAACATCATCAACCGAACTTGATTGCATCTGTAATTTATACAATCTGAGTTTTGTATTAATCAGAGAATCTTTCATATTTTTAAAGAAAGTATAGACATCTTCAACATTAGTGGCAGCACCTTTGACATCAATCAATCCGTCATCTGTTGTCATAAAGTAAGTAAGCCATACCGTATCCGGAATTGAAGTACCTATAGCTGTATAATTCATTAATTTAGCTCTGTTATTTTTCAAAACATAATCAACCTGTTTTGCCATATCAAAAGACCCGGTCGCACTCTGTTCACCTTCAGCAGTCTGGAGTTGAGTCTCAAGTTCTTTAACTTTACCCTCAACTTCTGAAAGCTGGCTTTGCTTAGCAGATTCCATACCTGGCAACACACCGAAAGCCAGAGCACTAAGCAAACCGGCACAGATAACAAGCACACCAAAAGCCAGCTGTGTAGCCTTTGTCGGAGATAAATCAATAGTTTGATCGCCGAACTGTAATGATACCGGCTCATCAGCAACAGCAACTTTTGCGGTATCTTTCATGAAATCAAAATGTAAAGGATAATTTGAAATCAAAGATAAAGCACAGCCAACAGCCTGCAAAGAAATTTTCATAACATTGTCAGGCAAAACTTCCAAACTTACAGGCATAACTTCCTGTTTTTTAAACGTATTATTTTCTAAAAAGTCAACGGTACCTGCATTTTGGATTTTCTTAGATAAGAGCTCTGCACTGACCATATCCGTTTCTGAAATAATATACAAATAATTTGCAGGATAACTCATAAGAGTAATTTGTGCAGAAGCGTTAATTGCATTATAAATATCATCACCCTCAAAAGTTTTAATAGCAAGAGGTTCTTCATAATAATCAACAATAGTTTTTCCAACCATAGAGATTAATGAATAACCTGTAGAACTTACTATCATAAGATTCCATGTAATATTATCTTTCATTTGAGCGGAGGTATATCCGATATAATCCAGAGCTCTCAGATAAGACACAACAGAGATTTCAACGCTTGTAAGAGTTGAACCTAAAGCACCAAGTGCAGCCGCAATATTTTCGATAACAGGTTTCTGCATAGCTGCATACAAAATTTTGCGTGTATCTCCGCCGTTGCTGCCGGTATTTACGTCAGTCCATGCAACAACAGGCTCAAGACGTCTGAAAATATATGACTGTTCAACTTCTGAAGTAACACTGACTTCAATAGAATTTTCAGCCATAATCAACGGAAGATTCATTGTACCGAGAGCACATACCGGCAAGTTAACTATAACGTTACATCTCGGATTAACGCCGACTTCCATATACATTTCTTCAACCGCACTTTTTAAAGCTTCATAATCAGCTATATCTTTGGTTGTTTCATTATATGCGAGTTCTCTTACCGCATATGCTTTTACCTGTCTTGACTGAGGATCAATAAGACATAATTCCAAACCTACACCCGGAGTCACTGACAAATATACAGTATCCTTGTGTCCGGATCCCATAAAACTACTTAATAAATTTCCCATATCTTTTTAATTTCTCTTCTATTGTAACCAATTCCTATTTTTATTATACAATATATTTTATAGACGAAACATTTTTAACAAAAATTTACAATAAATGGAGGAGAAGCCCGCCGATGAATTCAAAAATTATTGAAGAAATAAATAATCTTAAAAAGAAGAAAAATGCCGTTATACTTGCACATTGCTATCAGAATATCGAAATTGACGAAGTCGCGGATTTTGTCGGGGATTCTTTATATTTAAGCCAAATGGCGGCAAAAACAGAGGCTGATATTATAATTTTTGCAGGAGTATATTTTATGGCACAAACTGCAAAAATACTCAATCCGTCGAAAAAAGTTATCCTGCCGAACAAAAATGCAGGATGCGATATGGCTGATATGATTAATTTGAATCAATTAAGAGAGTTCAAAAGCAAACATCCTGACATTCCGGTTGTATGTTATATAAATTCAACAGCAGAAGTTAAATCAGAGTGCGACATCTGCTGTACAAGTTCAAACGCGGTAGAGATAGTAAAAAGCCTGAACGCACCGGAAGTTCTGTTTATACCTGACAAAAACCTCGGAAGATGGGTTGAAAAAGAACTCGGTAACGTAAAGGTTGTAACATATGACGGCTGCTGCCCTATACATAATGATTTTAAGATTAAAGACCTTCTTGCAACAAAAAGGGAGTACCCTGCCGCAACAGTTCTGGCACATCCCGAGTGCAGAGAAGAATTTCTTTCCGGTGCAGATTTTGTGGGGAGCACCACAGGCATTATGAATTATGTTAAAAACAGCAGCAAAAAAGAATTCATCATAGCTACCGAAAAAGGCGTAACGGAAAGATTAAAAAGAGATTATCCACACAAACAGTTCCACAGCATTTGCAACAAACCGGTAGTTTGCCCGAGTATGAAGCTCAATTCTCTTGAGGATATCTATAATTCATTAAAAAATGAAACAACCGAAATCGAAGTAAATAAAGAAATTTCAGATAAAGCTAAAAAATGCATAAACCGCATGCTGGAGGTATCAAAAAAATGTCCGACGAAAGCATAATATACGGAAAAAATGCCGTAACAGAGGCACTTTTATCCGGAACCAGAGAAATTAACAAGATTCTTATTTCAAAAAATATCCATAGTGATACGAAACTGAATAAAATAAAAGAACTTGCACAGTCAAAAGGGATAATTTTTCAATTTGTGGCAAAGGAAAAATTTGCCCGGTATGCACAGTACAATCATCAAGGTGTTATTGCACAAATTTCACCGATAAAGTACACTGATTTTGATGACTTCCTGTCACAGCATCATGAAAATGCATCAATAGCAATACTTGACGGCATTGAAGATTCCCACAATCTCGGAGCTATAATCAGAACCTGTGTCTGTGCCGGAGTAAAAGCGGTAATAATTCCTTCAAGGAGAAATGTACAGGTAAACTCAATAGTTGAAAAAACCAGTGCCGGTGCAATAAACCATATACAGATAATCAAAGAAAACAGCCTGATAAACGTAGTCAACAGGCTAAAAGAAAACAACTGGTGGATAATTGCGGCAGACGCATCAGCAAAAGATAATTGTTATGAAGTTAATTACAATGATATGAACTTTGCACTTATCATGGGGGCGGAACACGCAGGGGTTTCAAAATCATTATTAAAGGCATCTGATTTTATTGTAAAGATTCCTATGGAAAACGATTTTAATTCATTAAATGTTTCTAACGCTTTTGCCGTTATAATATTTGAAGCTTTACGCCAAAAGTTAAGCAAAGTTAAAAAATAGTATTATTGCTGATTAATAGTATATAATGTATTATCGGAGAGCATTAACATGAAAAAAGAATTAGAAAAACTAGACTTATTACAGGACGAAATTTCCGAAGAAGGAGTTGATTTCAGCAGTTTACAGCAGGATGTTGAAGACGATGATAATGTTCTGGAATCCGTTGAAGATCCTAAAGTACAGGAGAGTTTATCCTCTGTAAGTTCTGATGACAGTGTTAAAATTTATTTGCAGCAAATAGGGAAAATTCCGCTTCTTTCCCCTGAACAAGAACTTGACCTTGCAAAACAAATATATGAAAACCAGAGTACGTTTGCAAAAAATCTTCTGGTTAATGCGAATTTACGGCTTGTAGTAAGCATTGCTAAAAAATATATAGGAAGAGGCCTTTCTTTTCTTGATTTAATACAGGAAGGGAATCTTGGCTTGATGAAAGCTGCAGGACGTTTTGACTATACCAAAGGCTACAAATTTTCCACATATGCAACATGGTGGATTCAACAATCAATAACAAGAGCAATCGCGGATAAAGCTCGAATAATCCGTCTTCCGATTCATATGATTGAATCACTGGGAAAAATCAGAAGAACAACGCTTGATTTAACAACAGAACTCGGACACACACCATCAAAGCAGGAAATTGCCTACCGTTTGGGGATTACAGTCAGCAAACTGAATTCCATTATCAAATCAGCACAGTCCACAATCAGCATGGAAACTCCGGCAAATTCATCGGAAGATTCTTCTAAAATTGCGGATTTTATCGTTGATGAATCGACAATTACTCCGGACAGCAGGGTTACGCAGGAAAATCTGTTCCATGATATAAGAAAAATGCTAAACCAGCTAAGCCAGAAAGAACGGGATGTCTTAATTCTCAGATACGGACTGGATAACAGCGGAACAAAGAAAACTCTTGATGAAATAGGCTCGCAATACGGTGTATCAAGAGAAAGAATCCGCCAGATTGAAAACCGTGCCATTGCAAAACTTAAAAAACTTTGTAAAAATAAAAAATTATCCGTAGGGTTAAAAAATTATTTCGGAGAATAACTCTCTTTGAGAACAACCGATTAGACTAATCTTTCAAAAAAAACGCGGGGCAATCCCCCGCGTTTTTAAAATTTACATTGCATAACTGACCTGGATTCCGAGGGAACGTAAATACGCTATCGCTTCCTGTTCACTCTGACACTGATTTACTGCCTCTTTTTCTGCATCACTCAACGGACGGGAGGTTCCTTCGCACTTGGATATTAAATCCTGTTTTATATCATCCAACGTTACAGTATGTCCAGGTACTGTTTGAACTGGTTGTTTGTTCAGCCATATTTGAGGAGGATTTTCTTTAGAGTCATCTGTTCTAACAGCATCTCCATCTCCAGGAGCAGTCTCATATGGGCCTTCATCTCCGGTATAATCTCCCGGGGCTGTTTCATATTCCGGCGGCTTATTATCATTTTTTCCGACCTGAAGTCCGACTCCGTAGTTGTCCTGATCCGAGTATTGTACAAGTTCGGGACGACCATCTTCCGTCCATTGCAACGTATATTGGTTATCTGTTGTTATCGGATTTCCGTTCATTGATATACATTTGTAAACCGGCTGACCTTTGTCATTCACACCTGCTTTTCTGTATAAATACTCATGGTCGCTTCCTGACGAATTATCTGTTATTGTAAATGCATCCGGATTCTTCTCAAACAAATCACTTATACCTCCAATTTTTCCTTGGATATTCTGTGTTTTGCCGCTGGAGTCACGACAAATTATTTCATTATCTGTATTCTTGAAAAAATCGTACCATTCACCTTCGACTATTTCTCCAGGTAATGAAGGTAAGTGGCCTTTATGGCCTTGCTCGATCCATTTATTATATAATTCTTCATTCACCTCTTCTATGGTTAAGGCATCACTTAACTCTACCGGAGAATGCAAACCGCCGGCAGATTGCGGAGCGTTCGCTGCAGGGTTATTTTTAGCTGCTACACGTTCTGCTGTCGGTGCAGGGCTAGGCGTTTCCTCGGCTGACGGAGCTTCTTCTGAGGCTCCTCGTTCCTCAACAGCTGCCGGCTGTTCCGGTGCAGAACTTAACAGTTGGACAGGCTCATGTTCTTCTGTAGTAACTTCGTCCTGCCCATGCTCTATAGATAACCCTTTCATTGCTAATGTATTCCAGTCAGTTAGCTGCGGTGCCTGAAACCAGTTTGCAAATATCGGGATGTTACCTGTATATAGCCCGCTGTTTTGTTGCTGAGCCCCTGGCAATCTCCCTTTTTGCCCGGAGAATCTTAACAGAGAATCTCCCAAATTAGTAAAAAAGTCTGTCATACCATCATCCTTTCTTGTTTATATCTACTTTTTATATTATAAATATATAAAATAGATACACTTAGATAAATTGCTATGGCACCCACCCACCTATCCTATCCTATTCTATCCTATGAGGCATTATAACAGGGTTTCAGACATTTTAAGCCTATATTTACATTTCTTAACATTATTTCATTATTGTAATGATTTTATCTAATCTATGTCAAAAAAGCGGGCTTTAAAACCCGCTTTTTGAAGTTATAAATTTTGAATTTGTTTATACAATTCAATTTGTTTTGCTGAAATATCTTTTGGTATAATTATTTTTATTTTTGCGTTAAGATTGCCGAAACCTCCCTCTTTTTTTGGAAGTCCGAGATTTTTCAATCTCAGCATTTGTCCTGAAGAAGTTTTAGGAGGAATTTTTATACCTATGTTGCCGTGGAGTGTTGAAATTTCTTTCTTTGTACCGAGAACGGCTTCGGGAGGTGTGATTTCAATTTCTTTTGTCAAATCAGCACCGTCAACATCGTATTCTTTATCGGCAAAATGAATAATTAAGTACAAATCGCCGGTCTGACCGTAGGTATCAACTTTACCTTCGCCTTTAAGTCTTACTTTCTGACCTTCTTTAACTTCCGGCGGAAGTTTAACTTTTATGGATTTTGTTACATTAGTAAAACCGGTTCCGCCGCAAGCCGAACAATACCCTCCGTTTGGCGGGCACTGTGTACAGCGGTTCATTTCAGAAAAATTTACGCTTATCGGTTTTTTATTAAACACGTCTTTTGCCGTTATATTAAGAGTTTTTGTAATATCAAGGTCTTCTTTTTTTGCAGTAGCCTGCCTCTGGCGGGAGCTTCTTCTTGATGAAGCTGTCTGCTGCGGACCGCCAAAGTCAAATCCTCCAAAATTCATGCCCTGACTTCTTGCACCGCCGCCCATCATCATATCACCGAAAAGTGAACTGAAAAAGTCTGAAAAACCTCCAAGATCCTGACCGTTAAAGTTGAAACTTTGATAAGCTCCGCCGTTTCCGCCGCCAAAGTTGAACTGTTCAAATCCCGGAGGCGGAGTATAGCTTTGTCCGCCCTGCCAGTTTGAACCTAAACTGTCATATCTCTGACGTTTGGCTTTATCGCCAAGGACTTCGTAAGCTTCGTTTATATCCTTAAATTTGCTTTCCGCTTCTTTGGTTTTGTTTACGTCCGGGTGATATTTTCGTGCAAGCTTTCTGTAAGCCGATTTGATTTCAGCTTCGCTTGCATCTCTTTTTACGCCTAATATTTCATAATAATCTTTGTATTCCATATATTTATAAATCTCCTATAATAATGATAATATAAAATTTAATAATATACGGAATAATTAATTATTTTTTAATGAAGCCGGATGTTTTAAAGTTGTATTCACGAACCTTATATAATATAATAAAAAAATCCCGTCCTTATGGAACGGGATTTTTCGTATTTCAAAAAAGAAATTAGTCTTTAGCATGTCCTGCAGTACCAAGAACGTCACGCATTTTGTGCATAACCATTTCTTTAACAGCAGTTCTGCCAGGACCCATATATTCTCTCGGGTCGAATTTTTCAGGATGTTCAACAAAGAATTCTCTGATTGTTGAAGTCATTGCAAGTCTCAAGTCGGTATCGATATTGATTTTTGCAACACCGTGCTTAGAAGCATAGTTAAGCATATCTTCCGGAACACCCTGAGCATCAGGTAAGTTGCCGCCGAATTTATTACATTTTGCAACGAATTCAGCAGGAACTGATGAAGAACCGTGCAATACGAGCGGATAATCATATCCTACAGCTTCGTTTACAGCTTTTTTAATTGCAGCAAGTCTTTCAAAGTCAAGTTTAGCTTCACCTTTGAATTTGTAAGCACCGTGTGAAGTACCGATAGCTACAGCCAGTGAATCACAGCCTGTTTCTTTAACAAATCTTGCAGCTTCTTCAGGATCTGTATATGTAGAATCTTTAGCATGAACTTTAACATCATCTTCTACACCGGCAAGTTTACCGAGTTCAGCTTCAACTGAAACTCCGCGTGGGTGAGCATAATCAACAACCTGTTTTGTTAATTTAATGTTTTCTTCAAGCGGGAATCTTGATCCGTCAATCATTACAGAAGAGAATCCGCCGTCGATACAAGCTTTACAAATTTCAAAATCAGCACCGTGGTCTAAGTGCAATGCGATAGGTACTGTAGTTGTAGCAAGAGCTGCTTCAACCAGTTTGATTAAATATGTCTGGTTAGCATATTTTCTTGCACCTGCAGAAACCTGCAAAATGATAGGTGACTGTGTTTCTTCTGCAGCTTCAGCAATACCCTGCAAAATTTCCATGTTGTTAACATTGTAAGCACCGATAGCATAACCGCCTGCGAGTGCTTTTTTGAACATTTCTCCTGTTCCAACTAATTTTCTTTCACTCATTTGAGTTCTCCTTCTTTTTTTATATGCATCACGATTTTCGTGAATTTTTTAAAATTTACAGCAATCAATATCTCTGATTATACATGTAAAATATAACAAAAAAACTTTAAATACAACTAAAAAACATGATTTGAAGGGAATAAATAATGCTACTTTCATAGTAATTGTTAAGAAAAATTAAAATCGTATATACCATTTTACAAAAAACCGAAAGGCTGATATAATCTGGACGAATAGGGGAAATGAATAAAAGTTATATATAAAGTAGGTAGCAAAAGAAATTTTGTCTGCGTTTTATATATAGCAAATTTTGTGCAACTAAATATTAACATAATAAGGAATGGAGTTAAGACATTATGGCTATCAGACCGATAATGAATGCAGGGTTAAAAAACAATTATAATACGCAATTTTCCGGAAAAAATCGTAATAATGACAATTTTGAATATCAAACAAACGAAATATCAAGTAAAAAGGCATCCGCACTGAAAGCAGTACCATTGATGACACTGCTGGCTATGAGTCCTTTGAACACGGCAAACCTTAACGCCGCAGACATGACAGATTTTCCTGAAAACGCAATCGAACTCGTAGAAGTGCCTGAAATAAGTGAAGAAATGAGTATTGCCGGCATTAATGAAAATAAAAAAATTATCGCTTCAAAACAGTTTCCGGCTAAAGGCTCAAATATAAGCGGATACATTGTAAATCTCGTAAATACGCAAGGGAATGCTTCCGGATTTGATGCCGTTGAATTAGTTACGATTGATGCAAATGGTATAGCTTATAACGATACGCCTGCAAGGGTAAAAGCTATAAATAAAATTAACTTTAATATTGTTTCAGACGATGGAGTAAGCCAGGGAGTGCTGCCTCTAACCAAAATCGTTACAAAACCTACAGGGTTAGCTGTAGAATTAACTATGAATAACGATCCTATCGCCAAATATATACAGCAGCAAATAGCTAACAATCCTAATAAGGATGTCGTTCCTGTTAATGTTTATAACAGAACATTAGGTTTGACACCTTCGGCAACATTCCAGAATAATTCAAAAGGCAATATTTTAGATAAGGCAACAGGTTATAATCTTTCCGGATATACAAGAACTGCTCCTACAAAGACAATCGTCGGTGATAACGGGACATATAAAATTTCTTTCTATAAAAACAATGCAGATAATAAGCCGCTTGTTACCTGTGAAAAAACTTCCAATCCGGGAAATCCGCTGAGAGTAGGGCTGGTAGTTGATCATATTGCAAATATCGATAAAGATGAATATTCAAGTATTGTCGCAAAATACACAGCAACAATACTTAAAGGCGGAAACAACAATACAATAGTCTTAATGGATACCAAACTTGGGAATGAATTGAAAAAATATGCTAACTCTTCCGACGGAAAAGCTGCATTTGGAATGTTTACCGGTTGGGATACTGATTATAAGATTTTTGGTAAAGGTGTAATTGCTCAGATCGATTAATTTTAACTTATGTAAAGATTTTTATTCATGTTGAAATTGTTATGTCCGTAATGTTTTTACATGAATATAAAACACAAATGGTGAGAGTATTATGGAATTCACAAATGTAAATGCTGAAAATCCCAATATAAATAGCACGACATCTGCGTCAAGTACGTCACAGACAACAAAGACCTCAACAACAAAATCAGACAGTACGTCAATAATGACAAAACCGCAAGATGAACTGCTAAAGAAACTCGGCATAACAGAAGCCGAGTATATGGCTTTGGTCAATGCAAATCCTGAATTTGCAACAATGTCCGTGGAAAAACAGCTTGAATACATTTCAAAAAATAAAACTCAAACAACTCAACAAGCCGAACAAACTACACAAAGTAACACCACAACACAAACATCTCAAACAGAAACTCCGGAAGAACAGTCTGAAACTACTCAGTCTCAGACTCAAACTGCTGCACAAGAAGAAACACCTCAAAATGATGTAAGTGATTTTTATTTTAATAATGAAGACTACAGCCATCTTCCTTTAAGCAAAAAAATGGAAGTTTACGTAAAAGAATATGCTAAAAACTCATTTTTATATTCGGATTCGGAAAATCCAAAGACTATAGATGACTGGAATAATCTTTCAGAGGAAGAACAAAAGAAACTTATTGCACAAACGAAACTAGCCCTTGAAGATACTTTTTCAGAAGCATTATCAGAAACATCACCTGAATTACAGGGCGAAGTTCTTACTTCTATGATGACTAATTTGCAGGCAGCAAATTATATGCAATATACTGTTGCTCAGTTGAATGGAAAAGAAAAGTATCAAGGTTATACAATAAGTCAAAATGAAAAAGAAGATGCCATTTATTCTTATCTGTCCGAAGTAAATGAAGTTTCTCCTAACAGCTTGACTGATACGGATAAAAATAGATTACAATATCAGCAGACTCTTGTTGATGCCGTAAGTAGTGCTGCAGGTCGTGATAATATGTGTCTGGCTGATGCAGAACAGTACATGAAAGATAATAACTTAACCCAAACAGAAGTTTTGCATGAGTATTTGACTAAAAAGTCCCAGACAGGTAAATTAACAGAGAAAGAAGAAAAATTACTAAATAGTTTAGATACAAAACTCAACGACCCGGCAATGAAATTGGCTTTGCTGGAAGCAAAAGTTCAGGGATTAGAGAACCTTGAAACCGAACTTGAAGAAGCTAAAAAAAATGGGGATACCGCAAGAGCAGAGCAACTTGAAAAAAACATTAACAGTAAAGATTCTCAAGAAATTAGAAAATGGGCTGAAGATAATAAAATAGAGAAAAAAGAACCTCCCAAAAAATATACTAAATTTATGGAAAGTTCCTTTGGTAAATTATATGATCAAACATCCGACCCACAAGAGCGTGCAGCCATTCTTATGGCGTATATAAAAGAAACTCACCCGAATAGCTCAAAAAAACAAAGCAAATTAGCAATAGATTTATATGAAGGTCTTTGTTCCGAAGGTATTGATGCTGCAGAAACAAAAGTAAGTTTTTTGAGTGCATGTTTATCATTTGATCCTGAAATAGGAACAAAATTGATGGATAAAGCTACTCCTTATACAACTACTGCAGGTACAAATGAGGCTATAAGAGACGGCCGGAATCTTGCCCCAGCCGTTATGCAAAAAGTCGGAGAAATACAATACAAATTTAGTCAATCTCAAATTGGAACCCAAAAGCTTAATGAAAGAGCTGAAAAATACTTATTGTCAAAGAAGCCTGTTAATATTGGGGTTGGACTTATTTCAAGTACCCAAGGTGCACTTGAAAACAGCAACATCTCTGATGAAACCAAAGATGCCTATATTGGAGGGTTGGGTGAAGCAAACAAAGAAACTGAAATTGCCAACAAAAACATTGATATCACTACAACTTACAAAGATGCTGATTTACAATTAAAGTCAAATAAAACAATTAATAAATTTGCTACAGAGGAATCTAAGGCTTACGGGGCTGTTCATACAGACTTAATGCTCTCTGAAAACCAAACAAAACTTGCATCTATGTATACAAAAGATTCAAAACTAGCAACAGAAGCATTTGTTGAAGATGGTACTTGGGCAAGATTTGATAAAGAAAATCAGACTGAAGGTATGGAATTAGCCTATAACAGAACTGATGAATTATTCGAAGGCGATGAAAAAATAGAACTCTTAAACAAAAACGCTGACCATATCGCAGATGCAGACAAAGAAAATCAGCTGGATATGCACAATTTCTATATGGACAGCAAATACTCAGAGGTTGTAGAACACGCTGCAGGTAATATTTACAAATATGATGAATCGGTTCAGGGTGATGCTCTTGATTCAACCAGAAATACCGGCAATCAGGATGCTATTGATGCAGCTATGTCTAATTTCGATAAATATCCTGATTATGTTCAGGAAAATCCCAAATATCAGGCTATGCAACAGGAAACAGAGGTAAGGCAAGCTCAGGAAGTAGCCCAGCAGGTTGCTGAATTCCATGAACAATACGAAAAATTAACAGGTATGCAATCTAACATTGAGCAGGAAATTACAGATGATGAGCAAAAGCTCAGCTATATCAAAAACTTCCTGAATGCTTCCCCTCAAGAACAGTTCAAAATGTTGAGCAAAATTCCGATGAGCTGGCAGGGAACAGTATTTTCAAAAATTGCAACATATTGCCCGCAAATGTTGTCCGGTCTTGTCAAACAGGGTTACGGGCAATATATTCTGAATACTCCTGGGCTTGATTCGGATGTTGTTTATAAAGTTGTTGATATTATGCTTACCTGTCAGACTTCCGATAAGAAAGCTGCAGCGAAGTATGTAAAATCTCATAAAGCTATGTTTCAGGATTCGACCATTGAAAGATGCGAAGAAATTTCAAATAAAAATAACAACAAAAAGAAAAATTATACATCTATGCCGCTGCTCTCTACTGTAAAGGGTGCTCTTGCCCCTAAAAAGAGTTCGGTTTATCCTAATCAGGAAGAATTAGATATCTACAATGCTTAGGTGCAAAATTTGTAGATTAACGGCGGCTTTTGATACCAAAAGCCGCCGTTTAATTTGTATCTGCTTAATGTTGAAAAACTATTCAGCATCTTTGTTTATATCTTTTATGCTCAATGCAATTCTGTGTTCCTGCGGTGTAAATTTTTTAATCAAAACTTCAACGCTGTCACCGACTTTAAACAGATTAAACGGATTTACATTTTCGTCAGACATTTCAGAAACAGGTAGCAGTGCCTCTACGCCAGGGAAGATATTAATAAATGCTCCGAATCCGGTCACTTTATTAACTGTTCCTGTGATTACCTGTCCTTCTTCAAACTGTCCTTCAATCTGCTGCCATGGATCTTCACCCATTCTTTTTAAAGAAAGTGAAATTCTTTTTAATTCATTATCAATTTTGATAATCTTAACTTCAATAGTTTCACCGAGTGAAATAACATCAGAAGGGTGTTTAATTCTTTGCCATGAGATTTCAGAAATAGGAAGAAGTCCGTCAATTCCGTTGATATCGATGAAAGCTCCGAAATCTGCAATTCTAACAACTTCACCTTTAACAATCTGGCCTTCTTCAAGAGTTGATAGAATATTATCAACAACCTGATCTCTCTGTTCTGCAACAGCCAATCTTTGAGAGAGTATTAGTTTATTTTTCTTAGGATCTGCTTCAAGAACTTTAACTTCAATTTTTGTATCAATCAGTCCGTCAAAAGGAGTTCCTGTTCTCAACTGGGAAGACGGAATAAAGCCTTTGAGATCTGCAACGTCAACTAACACACCGCCTTTAACAACAGAAACAACTTTCGCAAGAATTGTATCGCCCTGAACTTTAGCATCGTTAAGTTGAGCCCATGCTTGAGCAAAAGCAAGTCTTTTCAATGATAAAATCATACCGTCTTCATCATTTTCTTCTTTTAATACGTAAAATTCCTTTTCATCACCGATTTCAAGAGTTTCACATTCAAGAGAAGGTAATTCTTTGTTCGGTAAATAAGCTTCTGTTTTAGCACCTCTTACACTAATCAGATAACCGTCATTATCTTTTTTCATAACCGTACCTTCAACAATATCGGCTACGGAATATGATTTTGAAAAAGACTCGTTTAATAATCTTTCAAATTCATCAATGTTTGTTTTTTCTAATGTTGTTGTCATTTTTATTTTTCCTTTCGTTTATTTTAATTTTTCAATTACTTTTTCAATAATTGCCTGCGGGGTTGAGGCACCTGCAGTAATACCGATTTTTTCGGACTTTTCAATCAAATCTTTATAATTATCCAATTCTGTATCGTTTTCAATATGAATTGTTCTGGTAATATCTTTAAGAATTTCGGCCAGATGTGTTGTATTTGCACTTTTTCTTGAACCTACAACAATTACGAGGTCGCTCTCTTTGGCAAGTTCTTTAGCCTCTGACTGACGCATAGCGGTGCTGGCACAAATAGTATTTGCAATGTGGATTTCTTTTGCTATGGAGGTAAGATATTCAACGATTTTATTCAGAGTTGTAATACGTTGTGTTGTCTGCACAACAACGCCTACTTTTCTGTGAGATTTAATTTCTTTTTCATATGTTTTAAGCTGTTCGACTTCGGTTGCGACCACAACTTTATCACACCATAATTTAGCATTAGCTTTAATCGCGATAACCTCCGGATGTTCTGACTTGCCGACAATAACCACATAATAACCGTCTTTAGCAAGTTCTACAGCAGTCTGCTGGACTTTTTTTACGTCAGGACATGTCAAATCGACAGGCGTAAAACCTGCATTTTTAATCCTTTCAATCACTTCCGGACTCTCGCCATGACTTCTGACAACACAAATACCTTCGCCCTTTTCCGGAATTTCAGTAATTGTTTTAATTCCGAGTGCTTCTAACTCATTAATTACATCTGTATTGTGAATCAATTCTCCGAGAACTGAAACATTTTTATCAGGGTTTTCGGCCTTTAATTTTTTTACTGTTTCAACGGCTCTTTTTACACCGTAACAGAATCCTGCATATTTAGCCAGTTTAATCTCTTTAGGCAATTAAAATTGTCTTCTTTCTTTAGAACTCGCGGGAAAATCCGCTGTAATTTTATTTAATTATAAAAGTCAGACAAAATCAAGCCTCAATAGACAAGCTCATTAATCGTAATATTTAACGAGTTAGCAATTTTCAAAAGAGTTTCAACGCTCGGATTAACCTTTTCATTTTCAATATTACATATAAATTGCTGGCTGATGCCTGTCAATTCGGAAAGTTTTTCCTGAGATATTTTATTTTTTGCTCTTTGCTGCCTGATATTTGAGGCAATATTTTTCTTCAAATTTTCAATTTCCATAGATTTTATTATACCCTATTTACAAAATTAATTTTATCATGTATAGTTTATAATAAATATATCATAATTGATAAAAAATCAAGAGGAGTTATACAATGAAAACAAAATTACAAAAAATAAGAACAGACATTTATGACATCGAAACCGAATTTGCAAAACAGCAATTTATGCTGGAAATAATAAGGGACTTTGGTATTTATAATGCAGAAAAATCTGATGAAGTGGAGAAAATGACCTATCTCATAAATATACTAAGGAATCAGCAAAATCGTTTTCAAAAAGCACTGGACAAATTTATTCCGGGATTTCAAAAGAGTTTCAGGAAAAGGTAAAATTTTGAAAAAAAGGCAAGCTAACCTTGACATTAAGTCATGTCTTATTTATCATAAAGAAACAGATTGAGGCGACATGGCCAAGTGGTAAGGCAGGAGCCTGCAAAGCTCTTATCCCCCAGTTCGAATCTGGGTGTCGCCTTTTTAATTAGGAGAAAATTTATGGGTAAAATTTTTGGTATTTCAGATAATCCGGTTTCAACAATAGAATCGGCACTTAAACCGCTAGAATTGAAAGTTGAACCGTCAAATATTTATCCTGTAAAGTATTTAAATAGAGATACAGATAAGACTGATAAATTTATCTCCAAAGAAAAACAAAACAAACCTAACGCATTTATTAGAATGCGTAATGGAATCGGGAGACTGATGTCACATTTTAGTCATCCTAAAAATAACTAGGGCGATTGGCGCAGCGGTAGCGTATCACATTGACATTGTGGGGGTCACGTGTTCGAATCACGTATCGCCCAAATAAGGAGAGACTTCACAGTCTCTCTTTTTTATTGTTGACATCCTGAACGGTTTCAGACCCTCTCAACTAATAATTCGGAACAGCCCCAAATTTCGTGAGCTGCCAAGGTCAACTTTTCATAATGACATGCAAAGACTTTGCTTCCCTTGTAATAAAAAAGCGGGTAATTAATACCCGCTTTTTTATTTATTCATTTTTATAATTTATTTAGAAATTCTTCCCGGAACAACGACTCCGCCTTTCAAATTCTTTTTATAGAATTCAACATGCGGCTGGAGAACACTGTCAAGGACTTCCGGTAATGCTTTTCCGGTCATTACAGCTTCAACGATTTCCTGATAAACCGTAGCAAATGCTCTTAACATAGTCATAGCACCGGCAGCGGCAGGAGTTAAGCCCATGCCTGAAGTTTCAACATCTTCTCTGAAAAATGCACCGGTTGTTTCATAAGATTTCGTCAGAGCACCAACATAAGCTTCTGCATTTTCGCGGCAAACTCCGTTATCAACAGGAACGGTGAGAGCAAAAACAAGTTTGTTTGCAGGATTAAAATGAGCTTCTGCACTGTGATGCATTGCATCAGGAACTTTAGCAACCTGTTTTAATGTATCTTTTACAGATTCATTCTGCATTTGTGCATGCCAGTAAACGGTATTTTCAAACATTGAACCCATATACTGATGAACAGACGCTTCAATTCCGTTCAATTTGGCATCAGCCCAGAAAATACCTTCTTTTAATGCATCGTTCACCTCTAAATCAGCAGACAAAGACTGAGCGGACATTTCCTGAGCGGCATTAAGTAATGCTCTCAAATCTTCTTTCTTCATACCTGCCCATATAAGAGTAAAGATTGCGTGGTCATCAAAAGCAGAAAATCTTCCGCCGACATCATCGTGGATATACAAATCACCGAGCCAGCCGTCAGCAATAGAAGTTCTTCTTAATTCGCTTTTTTCTGCATTACCGTCGGTAACTGCAATAAAGTGTTTTGCTGCAGATTTTTTAGCATCTTCTTCACTCTGTCCTTTTGCTTTATAGGCATCAATGAGCATTTGCTGCACTCTCAAAAAACCGTCTTTTGTTTCAAATGTTGAACCTGATTTTGAAGCAATCATAAAATTAGATTCCGTAATATCGCCGAGTCTGTATAAAAATCTTTCCAGACTGATTGAATCAACATCGGAATAAAATTCTACACTGTCATGACGAACATTAAGCCCGTTAATCCCGAGCATATGTTCGACAGTATGTTTTGAACCGCCGATACCCATAACACTTAATTTTTTTGCATTAGTTTGTTTTCTGAAAGCATCAACCATATTATAGAGTTCATCAACTCTTTTTAACTGTTCCTGCGGAAGATTAACCCAGTTGAGGAAGTGTCCTTTTTGGTTAGCTCTTTTGGAAAATTCACTGACAAATTCAGATGTTTTTGATGAATATTTTGAAAAGTCAACACCTGTAAAAGTTGTTTTTACTGATGAGTTTTTAGTTAACATAGATCTCTCCTTTTTTACGTAACCGTTAGCTACATTGTAATATAAACATGGATTTCATACAAAAACAAAAATATGTTAAAGATATTTTATGTTTATGGTATTTTAAGAATAGATTAAGGGTTTATTTTTATGAGTATTGAAGAAGATTTAGAAGATGTTCGGCAGATGTGTCAATACTGTGATAAATGTGAACTGGCAAAAACCCGAACAAATATCGTTTTCTCCGGCGGCGTTCCTAACCATAAAATGATGTTGATTGGAGAAGCACCGGGTTTCTATGAAGATAAACAAGGCGAACCTTTCGTCGGTAAGGCAGGACAACTTCTGGATAAGATTTTTGCATCGGTAGGACTTTCCAGACAAAAAGATGTATATATCTGCAATACACTAAAATGCAGGCCGCCTGACAACAGAGATCCTCTGCCTGAAGAAAAAGAAGCCTGCAGGGCTTTTCTTGATGCACAGATTGAAATCCTAAAACCAAGAATCATTCTTCTCTGCGGAAAAGTTGCACTTTCTTCTATGCTGAATACAAATGTCGGAATTACAAAAGTACGAGGCAAATGGTTTGAAGGACCGTTTGGAAGTAAAATGATGCCTATATTTCATCCGTCATATCTGCTGCGTAATGATTCTCATGAAAAAGGCAGTCCGAAATGGCTTATGTGGCAGGATATTCAGGAAGTTAAAAAAGCCTATGACGCTTTAACAGAATAAACCGGACAGATAATAATAAAATTTTATTAACATTTTAACGATTAACTTTTAGACTTTTTTACTTTTAATATATACAAAATCGGAATAATAATAATGCACATCAATGCGAGTACCGTAAACACATCAAAAAATGAGGCAAGCCTTGCCTGTGCCTGTAATTCTCTATAAAGCATCCCGTTAGCTTTTTTGGCTGCAAGCACATCCGGATAATGAATTAAAAATTTATTCTTCAACATCATTAACTTGTATTGAAACATAGGATTATGCGGAGATAAGTTACCTACAAGATAAGTCTGGTGAACTTGGGAAACTCTTGCGATAAAAGTTGCAGATGCAGAAGTGGCAATAGCAGTTACAATATTTTTAAATAATGCATGTAAAGCTGCAGCATCAGCATTTTTACTCGCCGGAAGCGTCTGGAAAGACAATGCCGTAATCGGAACAAATGCGGTCGGAACCCCAACACATAAAAGAATATTAGGCAAAATTATACTTTCCATGGAAGAAGTAGTATTCATCTGTGTGAGCATCAGCATAGAAATTGCAATAATTATCAAACCGATTGAAGCCAGTAACCTGCTGTCAATAAATCTTGAAATTTCACCAACAACTATTAGGCCTACAAGACAAATCACTGCTCTCGGAAACATTGTCAAACCTGACATGGAAGGGCTGTATCCCAACAAACTTTGAACAAACATCGGAACAAGAAGTAACGTTGAATAAATCATCACATTTATAAATGAACTTGCAATAGTTCCAAAAAGAAAGTTTCTGTCCTTGAATACTCTTATATCAATAACAGGATACTTGTATTCAAGCTCCCAAACATAAAATAATACAAATGAAAATATACAAATACCCGTTAACCAGCAAATCCATGTTGTATCAAACCAGTTAAACTGCTGCCCTTTGTCTAGGACAATCTGCATGCACGCCATTGCAACAACTATTGAAATATACCCCACAAAATCAAATTTTTTGTTATATTTCAACTTTTCGGGCTTATCACTCGGAACAAAAAGTTTAACAAGCAAAAAGGACAACATACATAATGGAATATTCATAATAAATATCCATTGCCATGAATAGTTATCAGTCAAATATCCTCCCATAAAAGGGCCTGCAAGCGGAGAAAACATTGCAGCAACGCCGAAAAGACCCATTGCGACCCCGCGTTGTTCCTCGGGAAATACCTCCAGAAGGATTGCCTGACACAGAGGAAGAATACATCCGCTACCTATCCCCTGAATTATTCTTGCCGCAATCAGTGCCTGCAAGTTCGGTGCCAAAAGACATAACAGACATCCGAGACAAAATACCCATATACTGTAATACATCAGCAATTTTTTCCCGATAGTTCTTACAAGATATCCTGTAACAGGCAGCATAAGACCGCCGGAAATAATATAACAAGTAATAACTGTATTTGTCTCATACTGTGTTGCTCCGTAAAAACCTGCAATATGCGGCTGGCTTACATTGGTAGCCGAGGAGGCTGCCAGTGATAAAAATGCCGGCAGTAACACCGCCAATGCAACAATATAAGGATTAACTTTTTTAGGGGTAACAACTTCTTCCATAATTATTTTACTTTAACCTTTGGTACGACGGACATGCCCGGCACTATATTATAATTGCTAATATCTTCTTTAAATACAATTTTTACCGGAACTCTTTGAACAATTTTTACGTAACTTCCAACAGCATTTTCTGGCGGGAAAAGACTTGATTTTGCACCGGTAGCACGCTGAATACTCTGAACTTCACCCTTAAAACGCTTGTGAGGATAGGTATCAATTTTGATAGAAACCGGCTGGCCTTCTTTCATATGAGTTAGCTGAATTTCTTTAAAGTTCGCAACAACCCAGACCTCATCAGGGACAATCTGCATTATAGGCTGGCCTACCTGAAGATAATTTCCCATCTCAACGCTTCTTGCTGAAACTTTGCCTGCCTGAGGGGCATAAACTTTCGTATATTGGAGGTTTAATTTAGCCTGTTCAACTTCCGCCTCAAGTTTTTTGATATTAGCTTCCATAGCTTCTGTTTTTGCTATATTTGAGGCAAGAGCATGTTTTGCAGCCTGAGAACGTTCTTCTGCGGATTTATTGTTGGCTTCTGAAACTTCATACTTTGTTTTACTATCTTCAAATGCCTGTTTTGAAACAATACCGCTTTTATACATTTTTGAATATCTGTCATAATCACTTTTGGCAAATTCCATTTTCGATTTTGCAGACGTAATATCTTCTACGGATTGATTAACATTAGCCTGATCCTTGTCAACTTCTTTTTCCGTAACATTTAATTCGGCCTTAGCCTCGGCTAGTTTTGCTTCAGCCTGATGCAATTTAACCTCGTAATCCGTTGGATCAATTTCAATAAGCAATGTTCCGGCTTCAACTTCATCATTATCATCAACAAGAAGTTTTACAACAGGACCTGAAACTCTCGGGGCAACCGTTACTAATCTACCTTCCACAAACGCATCATCTGTTGACTGAAAAAATGTAGAATGAATCGCAGCAAAAAGACCTATCAAAACAAGAATTACAGCTGTAGTTACAGGCACAAAAACTCTTTTCTTTTTATATTCCGGTCTGTTTTTCTTTGCTTTTTCCTTCCGCTGTTTTATTCTGGCTTTTGCCTTAACTTCAATTTCTTCTTTGTTTAGGGGTTTAAAATCATCATCACCTTTATTAGGTTCTTTTTTCTCTTCCATAAATTTTTATCTCCTGTATATTTATTAAATCTGTATATTCAAATCTTTCTCCAAGTTTTCTTTGAATTTATTCAATACCCTTAAAGTAATTAACAGTTCATCTTCAGGAACACCTTTAACCGTTCTCTGCCATAACTTTAATGCTTCCGGAATAACTTTTGCATGAACCTGCTTACCTTTTTCGGTAATAAATATTTTATGAATTTTTCTTCCGTTTACATCCAGCTGTTTGGTAACCAGTTCCATTTTTTCAAGAATTTTAATTATTCTTGTAATATTTGGTCTGTCTTTCAGGGTAATTGCACCGATTTGCCTCTGGTACATTCCATCATGGTCGATCAATGCCTGCAAAACCGTTAATTGCTCAGGGGTTACTTCAAACTTATTTGCAGTAAATCTCTGGGTAGCAATAGCACGTGTCATTTTACCGATACGCACTAATTTCATTCCAATTCTGCTTTTTAATAAATCTAATTGTTCCATGACTTTTCTTTGTGTTATCATAATAACATAAGCAAGGAAAAATGAACATGAAAATTTTAAAAATATTAATTACCCTAATTTTATTAACGTGCAGCTTTTGCCCTACTGACGCTAAAAACAAACCTGTTGCTGCAGACAAAATAGAATACATGAATTTGTCATGGTGGAAGCAATTCGGAGACGAAAATCTTGATAATCATCTTTTATTCGCATATGAAAATAATAAAGATTTAAAAATTGCAACAGCCTCAACAAAACAGGCTCAGCAGGTTGTAAAAATGGCATTTGCCGATCAACTTCCGCAGTTATCAATAGATGCACATTTAGGAAGAGAATTTCCCTCGGCAACAACAAGATTTGGAGATGTCATAATTCCTGATTACACTCAAAGCAGGTTTCTTTTACCTTTAAACATGACATATGAACTTGATATTTGGGGAGAAAATTACCTCAAAACAAAAAGTGTTAAACAAAAACTGGAAATGATTAAACAGGATGAAAGAGCCTCATACATAATGATTACAACGGCTCTTGCTTCTAATTATTACAATCTTATAAAAGCAGATAAACTTATTGAGAATCAAAAAGAATTAATCAAAATACAGGAAGAAATTGTTAAATTATACGAAAAAATGTTTGACGGCGGTCTTTGTGCAATTTCAGATGTATTGAATCAAAAACAGTTTTTAACCGTTCTCAAAGAAGAATTAAACAACCTTAAAGAAACTCAGGACGTTCTGGAAAATCAGCTTAAAGTTATACTCGGCAACAGAGACCTTACTGATATAAAAAGAACTTCTTACGACAATATAAAATTAATAGAACTTCCTGCCGATATAAAATCAGAAGCTATCCAGAACCGCCCTGACTTGATAAAAACCGAATTTTATATAAAACGAATAGGGATTGACGTAAAAGTTGCAAGAAGAGAATTTCTGCCGAAATTTATTATTTTTGGTCAGGTAGGATTTAATGCATACCAATTTTCACAGATGTTTGGATCGCATACATTTCTGTCTAATGTCGGAATAATGCCTTCTATTGATTTATTTACCGGAGGAAGGAAAATGGCAATATTCAGATACCAGAAATTAGAATATGAAAAAGCTCTGCAAATTTACGAAAAAACAATTCTAACATCACTACAGGAGGTAAATGATGCAATGATGAGTGCAAAAACAGCCAGGCTGAATTTGCAGGCAAGCGAAGAACGATATGACATTGAAAATAAAAAATATGCTCTTATTGAAGATAAATTTGATATCGGCTCAGCTTCTAATTTAGAACTCCTTCAGGCAAAAGAAGCACTAATACTTTCAGAAAAAACAAACATTTCAAACAAAATTAACAACATTATTTCTGCAATCAACATATATAAAGCTGTGGGCGGAGTTGATTACATGCAGTTTGAAGAACTATTATAAGGGCAAAAATTTGTTATTAAGTGATGAGTGAAACACTGGTGCGAAACGCCATATCATTCCGAGTCATTAACCTTTGCTGTCGTTGCTGCCGTACTATTACGGTTCAGGACTGCAATATAAATGCCATCGGCTTTTACAAAAAATCAGAGGCACCCTTTTTTAAAAGATGCCTCTTTTTTCATATGTTAGTGTTTATATACAATAACCACTACTCTGCAGATATTTCTGTTGTATTCGGTTCTGTAACAGTAAGAGCAATACGTTTGTCAGTCGGATTAAACTTCAAAATGTATGTCATAATCTTATCTCCTACCTGCAGAATATTTCCGCTCTGGTTTTGAAGTTCAACAACTTCATTGTGAGGAAGTAATGCTTCAACTCCCGGAAATACTTCCACAAAAGCACCGAAATGTTTAATTCTTGTTATAGTACCTTCGACTTTATCGCCTTCTTTAATTTGTTTTTCAGCCTCAACCCAAGGATCCGGTTCAAGATTTTTTAAACTTAAAGAAACACGCTGTTTATCATGGTCAACTGCAATAACTTCAACATCAATTTTGTCACCGACTTTTAAGATATCAGTCGGATGGTCAATCCATCTCCATGAAAGTTGTGATAGAGGAAGAAGACCGTCGATACCGCCCAAATCAATAAAGGCACCAAAATCAGTAATTCTTACAACATCACCTTTAACAATCTGTCCCGGTTCTATTTGAGAGAATACATTTTTTCTTGCTTCAACGGCACTATCTTCATAAACTTTTTTATTAGAAAGAATAAAGTTATTCTGCTGGCTGTCGAGAGTAAGGATTTTCAATTCAATTTTTGAACCGACTTCAAGATCTGTTTCTTTGCTTCTTAACTGTGAAGAAGGAACAAAGCCGCGGACTCCGGAAATCTCTACTAAGACTCCGCCTTTAACAATACCGGCAATCGTACCAAGAATTGTTTCATCGGCAGCTTTAGCCTTTTCAAGTTCTTTCCAGGCGTATGCAAAATCAACTTTCTTTTTGGAAAGAAGGAATTTGCCGTCTTCATCTTCTTCTCTTATGATAAGGAATTCGTATTCTTTACCTTTTTCAAACTTATCTTCAACTTTTTCATCCTTTTCTACAGCCTCACGTGAAGGAACCACTGCAATAGTTTTTGCACCGATATCAACCATCACACCTTGACTGTCATAGCCGCATACTATACCTTTTACAAGGTCGCCTTTTTGAAACTTATAGTCATACTGTTTCAACAATTCTTCAAAATCTAATTCACTTGATGTCATCTTTACTCCATTGTATTAGCTTATCTGTTAACGTTGCTACTATTTTAGCAGACGAAGTTCAATATGTAAAGGGTTTTTAACCTTCCTTAACATTTTTTTACAGCACAAAGCAGGCTTATTCGCAGAACAAGCCCGTTTTTATGACATGTTTTTATTTAATTAAGACTTCAATGACGCAATAAGCTCATTGATTGCACTCTCCTGAATTTCGATTTCGGCAATTCTTTCTTTAGTTTGCTGAATCAATTCTTTCGGGGCATTTGCGACAAATTTAGGATTGTTAATACGTCCTTCCAGTGACTTTTTCTCACCCGTTAATTTGTCGAGTTTTTTCTGCTGACGCTTAATTTCTTCATTAAAATCAATAAGGTTTTCAAGCGAAAGCACTATTTTTGATGCGGAAACAACCGCAGTTGCCGTCTTTTGCGGAACAGGGGCATTTACATCCGCATATGTAATATTTTCCACTCTTGCAAGTCTTTTTATATAAGATTCTATAGCTTCAAATACCGGTTTTTCATCTTCTGCAGCACGGATTTCGATATCCATTTTCAAAGAAGTTGAAATATTGAAACTTTGTCTTACATTACGTAACGATTTAATAGTTTCGAAAACGAGTTCCATTTCTCTTGCTTCTTTTGGAAAAGCAAGTTTTTCTGAATATACAGGAAAATCTGCAACAATAATAGCAGGGAACTCACTATTTTTAGGGATTAACTGCCATACACGCTCTGTAATATGCGGCATAATCGGATGAAGCATTCTCAACGACATATCAAGAACATATCGCAATACCCGCTGAGTATTAAGTTTTAATGCAGAATCCTGAAGCTGGATTTTAGCGATTTCCACATACCAGTCGCAGTATGAATTCCAGAAGAAATCATATAAAACATGAGCAGTTTCGCCTATTCTAAAGGTTTCGATATTCTCGTTAATTTCTTTTGCAGTTGAATTCAATTTATCAAGAATCCATTTATCCGCAATGGTTAACTTATCAAAATCAATGTCACTGTTATCGACTCCATCGAGATTCATAAGAACAAATCTGGAAGCATTCCAGATTTTGTTAGCAAAATTTCTGCCGTATTCAAATCTTTCTTCGCTCATCTTGATATCCTGACCGCCGTACGTACAAAGAGATGTCATTGTGAATCTCAAAGCATCTGAACCGTACTTGTCAATAACTTTAACCGGATCAATAGTATTGCCTTTAGACTTAGACATTTTCTGACCTTTTTCATCTCTGATGAGTCCGTGGATATAAACGGTTGAGAAAGGAGCTTTGCCTGTAAATTCCAGTCCCATGGTAATCATTCTTGCAACCCAGAAGAAAATAATATCAAATCCTGTTACAAGAGTTGTTGTAGGATAGAACTTCTTGAAGTCTTCGCTATCGGTATTCGGCCAGCCCATAGTGGAGAAAGGCCATAAAC
>JADIND010000203.1 GCA_017694215.1 Candidatus Scatousia excrementipullorum
CTTACAAGGGAGGCATTATATTCCCTCGCCCCTTTTTTGGGAGAGGGTTAGGGTGAGGGGCGGACTGGATAAAAAGAACAGTAGGTTGTGGTAAATTTTAATTTACCACAACAAAAATGTTTCGGTAATCAGAGATTACCAAAACCTACATTACTAAAAAGGCTCAACTGATTTTTTCTTACACTTTCAGGATGACATGATGATTGTGATTGCTGCTCAAACCCGCAGTGACAGAATACCGAAAACCCTTCAAAATTGAATATTGTTACGGTTTAGGGGTTGATGGTGTTTTTTTCGGTTTAAAAAACTTTGTCAGCTTTGCTAAAAGATTTTTTAACGGTTTAGTTTTGTATAGTTTGTATCCACCGAAAATCAAAAGTCCACCCGCCAGCGTTCCGAACAAAACTTTTTTCCAGAGCGGATTTTTTGACTGCAAATCTTCTTTTTCCGGATTTACAAAATGGTCTTTTGATGGCTGTTTTAACTTGCTTGTATCAACATCGGACATTTCAGGCAAAGGAAGCTGCTGAAAATAAGAAGGATTACCGATATAACGGGGTTTTGCTCCGACAATAAACGATGCCGCATCAAAATCTATAATCCCTTCACGTGCAAGATTATCAAGATTATTCACTAGTCCCGGTGACAACATAACAATTTCTCCAGCCTTTTACACATGTATATAAAGTTTTTTAAAACTTATAAATTGCTTTTTATATGTTTATTTGTTACATTTTATTAATATAAAGAGAGGGGATTATGAGAGATTTTTATTTGAAACATAAACCGCTTATTATGCTGTGGCTTTTATGCATAATTGCTTTGATAATTTTTACCGGTCATTACACAAATCTGCTTTTTGATGTCGGCAGAGAGGTTTATTATCCCGAAAGAATTCTTGAGGGAAAAGTTCTTTATAAGGATTTATTTGTTATTTACGGACCTTTTTCTTATCTTTGGAATGCTCTTTTGTATAAAATCTTTTCAGTTAATCTCGGTACTCTTTATTTTTCCGGTGCGGTCTGCTCTGTCGGAATCGTCAGCGGAATTTATCTCATTGCAAAAAAGTTTTTGAATACATCATTAAGTTTTGCGATTGCTTTTTTTACCGTTGCGACAGGAGTGTGCTCCGTTAATCTTTTTAATTTTACGTTCCCGTACAGTCAGGCAATGCTTTACGGGACTTTGAGCTTTTTGTATTCACTTTATTTTCTTATCAAATATAAAGAAAGCGGATGTACAAAATTTTTCTATCTTTCAGCATTTCTCGCCGGACTTGCGGCTGCAAACAAGTATGAATTTGTAATTTATGCAGGTGTGCTGTTTGTTGCGGCTCTTTTTACAAGAAACAAAACCGTTATTTTGAATTTTATAACAACATTTCTTGCAATTCCTGTCATATGTTTCGGAATACTTTTTTTGCAAGGGTTAAGATTAGACCACTTAATTCAGGCAGCACACGAAATAAGTAACCTGATGAATGCCGAAACTCTCAAATATTTTTACCTGACGCAGGGTGTATTTTTTAATCCGAACGCTTTGCCGGTGTGGGGAATTAGTATTCTTAAAACAGGTATTCCTTTTGCCGCAATACTTTTAAGCTACGGCATTTATGATAAAAATAAGGTTCTTTCTGTTACGCTTATGACTTTATGCTTGATTACCGCATATTTTCTGTGCAATCCTGCTGTTTTTGTATTTTTAATACCGCTGCTGGTAATTGTTTCAATCTGCTGTATAAAAAAATTTAATGGAAATATAAATCTCTTATTATTAATATTATCGGCACTTGCGGTAAGCTTGAAATCCTTCTGGGGGTTGACTCCGATGAATTACGGAAACTATTATGTTTCAATAATCCTGATTGCGTTTTTCGGGATATTCTTTCTGCTTATTGATAAGAAATATCAAAATCCAACGGCTGTATTTATCGTTGTCATCGGTTTATGTTTTTTCAATTCCAATATTTATCAAAGAGTATACTTGACAGGAAAAATCTCCTCGCCGCACGGAACGATTTACACTTTTGAAAATCAGGCACAGAGTGCAAATGAAGTTCTGTCGGAGTTAAACAACTACGAACAGGGTGTACGGGCATTTATTTATCCGGAAGGTTTGCTATTGAATTTTCTATCAAAAAATAATATTAAATCCGACGATTACTATAATTCTCTTTTGCCTCTTTATGAAGAATCCATGGGTGAGCGGAAATTTACTGAAAACCTGAATAAAGCAAAACCCGAACTTGTTATATTTAATAATCAAAGTACAAAAGATTATTATTATAACTACATTTGTACGGATTACGCATTGAACTTTTATTCCGCCGTACAAAAAGACTATGAAAAAATTAATTACATAAAAGGCGAAACTTCTTACATGATATATCAGCGTAAGAAATAGTTTTTATGATAAAATTTTTGTATAAAGAAAGAGGAAATAAGAATGGACAGATATTATATAACAACGGCTATTGATTATGTAAACGGGGCTCCGCACATCGGACATGCTTACGAAAAGATTTTAACTGATATTATCGCAAGACACTATTCACAGAGAACAGACGATATGTACTTTTTGACAGGTACTGATGAACACGGTATAAAAATTCAAAAAACGGCAGCCTCAAAAGGAATTACCCCGAAAGAACTCTGCGACGAAAACGCTCAAAAATTCAAAGATGCCTGGAAGGCCCTTGACATTAACTACAACAAATTTATAAGAACAACGGATGAAGAACACGAAAAAACCGTTCAAAAAATATTCAAAAAACTTGTTGAAAAAGGCGACATTTATAAACATTCATATGAAGGTCTTTACTGCTCGGGCTGTGAATGTTTCCTTAACCCGAAAGATTTAACCGAAGACGGACTTTGTCCTGATCATATGAAAAAACCGGATGTTGTAAAAGAAGAAAACTACTTCTTCAAACTATCAAAATACAAAGATGCAATAATTAAACACATCAAAGATAACCCTGATTTTATAGTTCCGTCATTCAGAGCAAACGAAGTATTAAACCAGCTGGAAGATATTCAGGACATTTCAGTTTCCAGAGCAAAAACAAATGTTCAATGGGGTATCGATGTTCTTGATGATCCTGAACAATCAATTTACGTATGGATTGATGCTCTGTCAAATTACATAACAGCTATCGGATACGATACGGAAAATCCGTCCGATGCATTCAAAAAATACTGGCCTGTGGATGTTCATGTTATAGGAAAAGATATTTTGAAATTCCACAGTATTTACTGGCCTGCATTTTTGCTCGCACTGGAACTTCCTTTGCCTAAACATATTTTTGCACACGGCTGGATTACCATAGACGAAACAAAAATGTCAAAATCTCTCGGCAACGTAATTTCACCTACATCTGTTCTGGAAACGTTTGAACTGAAAGAACCCGATGCGTTCAGATATTATATGGCAACATCAGCACCTTGCGGGCGTGACGGAAACTATTCCGATGAAGATTTTAAAGAAAAAGTTAATGCACACCTTGCAAACAGCATGGGCAACCTTTTGAACAGAACCCTTTCAATGCTTGTAAAATACTTTGACGGTGTTGTACAGCCTAAAAATTACGAACTTGTTTCAGGTTCAAAAGAGCTTGTGAAAAAAGCACTCGGAACCGTCAAGATTGTAGAAAACCACTTTAACCATTTTGAAATAGCGGAAGCCGCACAGGAAATTATGACTGTTGTTGATATGACAAACAAATTCGTTACGGACAACGCACCGTGGACACTCGCTAAAGAAGAAAAAATGGCTGAATGCGGACAGGTTCTGACGACCGTTCTGGAAGTTATGTGTATAGTAACTGCCTTGATTTATCCGTATTGCCCGAATATTGCAAAATCCATGGCAAAACAATTATCGTTTGATTTAAGCATTAAATTAGATGATTTAACAGATGAAAACATCAAAGAAGGTAAACTTCTCACAAAAGAAGAAATAACACCTGTATTTTTGCGTGTAGACTCCGAGCTTGCCGACAAATCCGCAAAAGGAAAATAATTTAAGATGATAATCATATGAAGGGGCGGACAGGATAAACCAAGGCGGTAAAACCCGGGCCCCTTTTTAAATGTGAAGAAAAGGGGGATTTTTTTCTTGTCATTCTGAAACGTTAACCGCTGCGGTTCACGGAAATTACGACTGTTCAGAATCTCTTTTTCTATACCGGTTGTAAGATCCTGAAATAAGTTCAGGATGACAGGATGCTGCGGTAATGCGATTGCGGGTCGGAGCCCGCAATGACGCATAATATTCCCTCTCCCTACGGGAGAGGGTTAGGGAGAGGGGGCAGACTAAATATAATTGCCTTACCAATGAAAGTGTTTAGTAGTTTTCTGTAATCTCAGATTACCAAAACCTACATTACTAAAAAGGCTCAACTAATTTTTCTACGCTTACAGGCTGATATGGAGCAGTGCCTGTACGATTGCGGAGTATCGAAAAACCCTCCGGCACTTCGTGCCTCCTCGCCTTCACTTCCGGAAGCAGGGTCACAAGGCTCACTGCGTTCGCCTGTTCCCTTTGCTCCTTACAAGGGAATGTTTAATGCACATCACCTGTTATGACGGTTTGGCGAAACTATCTTCCCGGGTATTCTTTACGCAAATCAACGGCTTTATCAGTCAAAATGTAAATATTTTCCGCAATTTGGGCAGAATAATTTTCATAGCCCTTAACTAAACCGTTATCCGTATATTCTTTTGTTTTTTTCAGGTAACTTTTTATGTATGAATCCGTTTTAACAAAATTCTTGTACCAGTCAGAAAAATTTATATTTTTTTTGGACTGGTTACATTTTTTACATAACCCGATAAGGTTGCCCGAATCATCAGTGCCGCTGCGGGAACGGGATTGCATATGATCGGTCGAAAAGGTTGAAAATTTAAACAGACGCTTAACAAAACCTTCGCTCCAAATTTTATTTTCAGCCTGCATTCTCTTTGACGGGAACACTAGATACTGTTTATTTTTTATTGATTCGGCTTTTGAAAGAATAAAATATTTAAGATTAAACATATCAAGAGGCTCAATAATATCCGAATTTTCAACAAACTTTTCGAGCTCCATGTTTTCAATAATTTCAACAGGTTTGGTAAAATCACAAATTCCGGAGATTTTGTCATAAAGCCGTAATAGTTCTGCTTTCTCTGTTCTGGTAAGTCCGTTATTTGTTTCAAGAATATAATTTATTCTGTTTAAAATTTGTCTTATATCATTATGGTTAGAGTTTGTAACAACTTCGTACATATGTCTTTTAACAATTTTGTCAGACATTCTCGGATTAGTTTTTACAAATCGGCAGTACTCTTTTGCTATATGAAAAATATGAGGTGAAATATTTGCCTTATTTTGATAAATAAGACGGGTTAGGTCAATTAATTTGTTGGTTTTTGCTATGGTTTTTTCAAGTTTGCCGTACTCATCAAACGTAAGCATTCTGACCCCGCAGCCCGGACAGGTAATATCGGACAGTTTTTCAAACGGGAGTGTCATATGCTGCTGCTGATATTTCAAAATTCCTGTATCTGTTGCAGAAAGAGCCAGAGAGGGTTCTTTATATGATGCGTATCTTGCGACTTTGAAAACATAATCATTCGGAATATCAATCTTTCCGCTTTTATTTGCCATATTCAAATCTCTCAAATATGTCAGCAGGCTTTTTTTGACAATCGGATAGGTATCTGCTTTTGAGAAAAAATATTTTGAATGGGTGCATTTGGTTTCACATTCCTGGCAGACAACCACTTTGTTCACAGGATTGTCCGCAAGACCGTTTTTGTTGACAGGAACCGTTTTTGCAACGGAATTTCCGAATAAGGTACGTGTAAAAAGTTCTCTCAATTCATTGTCACGAACTTGTCCGAACCCGCCTTCCGTCATTTTCTTTCTGAATGTATAAACTCTTTGTGCCGGCATAAAGGCTTTTGAAAAAAGTATTTTTCTGTCTTTATAATCTGTTTTTCTGAAACTTTCAATAACTATTCTGTAATGTGCCGAATAGTTTTTGTAATCAGGTCCGGTTTTTATTATACGGTTAATACATTCAGTAATAGCCTCTTTATTATTATCTGACAGCCCGGGAGTTTTCAGGGCATCGTTCATAATATCTATACCTTCATCCAATTTTTCCGCATATATATTCCCGATATCGTTGTAAATAAATACTATTGCACTATTGGCAGAAATTTTAGGAGAAGTTTTTAGAGATATGTTTTCAGCAATAAAATCATAACCTTTTCTTATAAAATCTTTGTTATTTTCAAGAATTCTACAAATATCCTCGCCGGTTCGGGCATCTTGCATATCATTCAAAATCTGATTGTATTTGTCTTGCGTCAGTGTAACTTTTCCGCACCGTGCACAGTGAATTCCTTCTATGGTTTCGGGATTAAAAGTTTCAATGCCTGAAAAAGAAGGAATGAAAATATCAGACGCTAATAAAACCTTGCCGGCAGAACATTCTTTTATGTTTTGTCTTTTTTGTACGGGGTAAGTCTGTAAAAGATTATAAAAATTTACTGCCTGAACTTTCATATAAGTGCTCTAAAACTTCTGAATATTATTTTTTGCTATTTTATGCTAACATTATATTATGAAAAAGGTTATTTTACTCATTTTATTGGGGCTTTTAATGTGTAATTCCTGTCTTGCACGGGAAAATGTAAGTTTTGTTTACATAAACGGTTCAAACAATAATGACGAAAAAATGAAAACCTGGTTTGAAAAAGGTGTGGCAAAGCTTCACCCCGTGATGAAAGAAAATTTTGAAAAATATACTGCCGATACTTTCTTAAAAAATGGTGAAGTTACAATTAACGAAAATCCCGTGATATTTTTCTGGGGGGATAAAAGCCGGACAGATTTGGAATTTGTGGAAAAACAATTAGACCTTTCAAAAGCATTAAGTCCGACCATTGCATATAAAGTCCGCTCAATTATAG
>JADIND010000204.1 GCA_017694215.1 Candidatus Scatousia excrementipullorum
ATATTACATTTGACGGTTTATGCCTATTTGTATGTAGTAATTCATAAAAAGGTAATTATCACATTATCAATAAAGACTATTTACAAATTCAATGTTTCATGTAAAAATCACATTGGGTTTGCAGTATGAAAAAAGTTTCAGTAATAATACCTTGTTATAATCAATCGGAATACCTGCATGAAGCCGTTATGTCCGTAATTAATTCAACTTATCAAAATGTTGAAATAATTGTTATAAATGACGGTTCTACTGATGTAACACATATAGATATGACAAATCTGTTGAAGGATTATGAAAATGTAAAGTTGATTAATCAGGAAAATTCCGGTGTTTGTATTGCCAGAAACAACGGTATTGAACTTTGCAACGGAGATTACATTTTACCGCTTGACGCTGATGATAAAATCGAATCCACTTATATAGAAAAAGCAGTGAAAATATTAGAGGATAATTCTGATATCGGTATTGTTTATTGTGAGGTGGAAACTTTCGGGAAAATGGGCGGGCAGCATTTGAGGCTAAAAGAGGCAGTCCTAAAAAATATGCTTATTCAGAATAGAATTTTTTCCTCTGCAATTTTTCGAAAATCACTGTTTTATGATGCAGGCGGTTACAAACCTGAAATGGAAAACGGATGTGAAGATTGGGATTTATGGCTTTCAATTATTGAAAGAGGGGCGAAAGTTTATAAAATACCACAAACGCTCTTTTATTACAGAAAATCTGAAAATATCAGAACTGCACATGCTCTTAAACCTTTAAATTATTTACAAATCAGATTGAAGGTAGTTAATTTTCACAAAAAACTATATGATAAATTCGGCGGTATAATATATCCGGTACTGTTATTTATGGTTTTAAAAAATTTCGCTGCTCATTATTATAAAAAGCTGAAAGGTTTATTTAAATGAATAAAATCAGTATTGTAATGCCTGTTTATAACAGTGAAAGTTATCTTGCTAAATGCTTGCAAAGTCTTGCCGTACAAACTTTTAAAGATTTTGAAATTATTTGTATTAATGACGGGTCAACAGATAATTCTTTACAAATCCTCTATGAATTTAAAGAACGGTTTAAAGATTCAATGAGGATTGTTTCTCAGGAAAATAAAGGTGCAGGTGCCGCACGCAATATCGGATTTGAACTCGTGACAAGTCCGACAGTCCTTTTTCTTGACAGCGATGATTATTTTTATCCGGATTTTCTTGAGAAAATGTACAAAAAGTATTTGGAGACAAATGCAAATATTGTTATTTGCCGGTATAACGTAATATTTCCTGACGGTAAAATTTATCAGCAAGGGGCCGGTATAAAGCAACAAATGCTTCCGGAAAAAGAAGTTTTTAGTAAAAGAGATATTCCTGAATATTTGTTTAATTTTTCAAATCCTGCAGTATGGAACAAACTAATAAATGTTGATTTTATAAAAAGATACGGTTTAAAGTTTGAAAATGTAAAAGGGAGTAACGATGTATATTTTGTACTGGCGTCATTGTTTTTTGCCGGGAGCATAGCTGTTGTTGATGAAATTTTGATTGAATATAACTATTTAAATAACAATTCAATAACAGTCTGCCGTAAAAATAATATAAATGTAAGTGTAAGTATTTTGGAAACATGTAAAAAACTTGCGGAATTATGCAATGATAACAATGCTTTAAAAATAAGTTTGTATAATGCGTGGATTTCTTCTGTAATGTATCAGTTTGACTTTTTAAAAGGAAAGCAGCGTCGGCAGTTTATTAATTTAATCAAACAAAATATTCCGCTTTATTCATGTTCAGAAGTCTATAAACCTTATTTATATAACAGGTTGTTATTAATTAAGTATTTGCCTGTAGATGTTTTTATTTTTTTATATAAACTAAAATGTGTTATAAAACGATTACTGTTTTTAAAGAAAAATAGTTTTTAATTTTGTGTTTAAAATATTGTTTCACTGTTTTTCTGCGGTTGACCGTGGTGAAATTTGAATAAATGCTGTTATTGTCTGCCGGCATGAATTCACTATTATAGTGTCAAAAGGAGGAAATATGACTACGGTTGAACCAATCAGGAAAATTGAAGATATTAAAAAAGTTGAATGTTTTCTGGCAAAGAAAAATCAGAGAGATTTGCTGATGTTTACTCTGGGGACAAACTGCGGATTAAGAATTTCCGACATTGTGGCTTTAAATGTTGAAGATGTCAGAGATAAAACATATATTCAAATAATAGAAAAAAAGACCGGAAAATATAAGAAATTCCCAATAAATTCAAAACTAAAACCGATGCTTGCAGAATATATAAAGGGAAAGAATGACGATGATGCTTTGTTTACAACAATTTTTCAAAACAGAGTTGACCGTTTTGCCGCATATCATATTATAAAAGATGCATGTAAGGCTGCAGGTTTAGAAGAAAAAGTCGGAACTCACACAATGCGTAAAACTTTCGGCTATCACCATTACCGGAAGTTCAAAGATGTTGCTATGCTTCAGAAAATCTTTAACCATTCAAGTCCGCAGATTACCTTGAGATATATCGGGATTGAACAGGATAAAATTGATGAAAGTTATGTGAATTTTATTTTATAAAATTTATTTGAATATTTTATCTTTTGTTTCATTCAGATTTTTGATTACATATTTATCCAGCGTTTCCATTGCCTCATTCACAACATCCTGAATATTTGAAAATATGCTGCTGTTATATTTTTGCGATAGTCCTGCCAGTTTTTTGAGCGGCTTCTGTACAATTCCATACTCGTCAGCGTCAAGCTTTTCATACGGTGCAGCCTGTATTTCCGGTGGCCTATGTGTATCAGGATATTTTGATATTATATATTTTAGGGCACTGATTATGTTATTGCCGCTGTTAGCATTGCTGCTGAGCGGAATTCTGTCAATTTCTTCACCGTTTTTTTCTATATTTGTTTCGTAATAATCAAACAGTTTGTTTCCTTTAATGTGTTCAATTTTATAAATATCATCTTTTCCGTCATTTAAAATTGTATTAATTAATTTAAAAAATGTGCGGCCTTCATCTGCCGGATTTTTGATTGCATATTGAAACCCGTCAGCCAGAGTTTTTGTCGGTACAAATCTTGATTTAAAAACAGGGGGGTGGGTTTTGTCATGTATTATATTATTTACGGGTATCATTTGTTTTGCTCCTTTGGGTATTTTTATTTGTTTTTTCTACACCTTTGGCATCTTTTATTATAAATGGTCGTACAAATGCCCAGGTTCCATATAATGATGTTAACAACCCGGCAGCCATTGTACATTTAAAAAGTTTTGGGTGTTTGCCTTTGTTCACAAGACCCCCGAGTGTTACAAGCGTTGTGCCGGTCATAATCCCGAGATAACCTTTAAATATCGTCCGCGGTACAACTATAGTATCAGTCATATCCGATGAATTGCGGGTATTTTCGTGAATTTTATCAAGCCAGCTTTTATTTTGCTGCTGTTTGTTTGCTTTAAATACGGCTGTGTTGATGGTTTGAATTTTCATATTTTCCCTAATCTAGTCAGGAATATATTCAAATATATCCTGTATTCTACAGTTTAAAGCATTGCACAATTTGTTCAAAGTTTCAAGTTCTATTGTTTTTGTTTTATCATGATAAATTCTGAATACCGTGACATGTGTAAGTCCTGCAATTCTTGCAACTTCAGCCATATTCAAACGTCTGCGTCCCATTATTTCAGAAAGTTTATTTCGTATCATAATAAAATTTTGATGACGGTAACGGCGGTAACGCGGGTAATCGAGAGGGGGTTCTTGCTTGTTATAATACGTATCTTGCAAAATATTTGAAGAAAACTACAGAAATAGATAATGGTGGAACGACTATTGATATAATGTCTGCAGATGGTTCTAAGATTAAGCTCAGCAGCGGGTATTGCTTGGATATAAATTTTGACAGCAACGGTCAAAAAGCACCTAATACACATGGAGTTGATATGTTTGATTTTCTTCTTTGTACAGAAGAAGGCTATAATGCAGGTTTACTTAGAAATAAAGAAATGCCTTTTGATGCATATTTTTCTGGCTGCGGAAGAACCGGATACTCAAGAACTCAACTCCTAAATGAATGCAAATCTAATCAGCTTTACTGTTCAGGTCTTTTAATGTATGACGGCTGGGAAATTAAGGATGATTATCCTTATAAACTAAAATAATTAACTTTTTCTTAATAATTCATGGGGCCTAAACCTATTGATTAGTTTTTTTGTTAATGATATAAAAAACATGTTATAGATTTACAGAATAAGAAGGAGTAAAAACTTATGGTAAATGTAGCAATTAACGGATTTGGTAGAATCGGCCGTAATACTTTAAGAGCCGCTATCAGAGAAGGTATTGTTGAAAAAATTAATTATGTAGCAATCAATGACCCTGGTTTGAAACCTGCTGAAGCAGCTTTGTTATTCAAACACGATTCAGTTATGGGTAAATTTGAAGGTACTGTAGAAGCTTATGATGAAGGTATCATCGTAAACGGTAAGAAAATTAAATTCTTTGCAGAAAAAGATCCGGCTCAGTTGCCTTGGAAAGATTTGGGTGTAGAAGTTGTTGTTGAATCAACAGGTTTCTTCACTGATGCTGAAAAAGCTAAAGCTCACATCACTGCAGGTGCTAAAAAAGTTATCATTTCTGCTCCTGCTACAAACGAAGATAAAACTATCGTTTTAGGTGTAAATGATAAAGAATACGATCCGGCTAAACACAATGTAATTTCAATGGCTTCTTGTACAACTAACTGCTTGGCTCCTGTAGCTAAAGTTATTGATGAAAAATTCGGTATCGTTAAAGGTTTGATGACAACAGTTCACTCTTATACAGGTGACCAGAGAATCTTAGACGCAGGTCACAAAGATCCTCGTCGTGCAAGAGCTGGTGCTTTGAACATCGTTCCTACAAAAACAGGTGCTGCTAAAGCTGTAGCTCTTGTTTTACCTCAATTAAAAGGTAAATTGGACGGTTTCGCTATGAGAGTTCCTACTCCGGATGTTTCTTTAGTTGACGTTGTATTTGAACTTTCAAAAGACGTTACTGTTGAAGAAGTTAACGCAGCATTAAAAGAAGGTGCTGACGGACACGTTCTTTGCTATACTGAAGAACCGCTAGTATCTTCTGATTACATCGGAACTTCTCAATCATCAACTGTTGACGCTTTATTAACTCGTGTAATG
>JADIND010000205.1 GCA_017694215.1 Candidatus Scatousia excrementipullorum
TTTATGGAAAAGTTAGGTTTTGATTGCGAATTTTCAAATATACTTCATGAAAAAAACGGGATATTAACAGGACTTGTCGGGGGTGAGATGATGTTCAACAACAGCAAAGGAGAAATGCTTAAACGTTTGCAAAAACTTATGGGAATAACTCCTGCAGAAACACTTGCTGTCGGGGACGGAGCAAACGATTTGAGTATGTTTAAATATGCCGCAAAACGTGTTGCATTCTGTGCAAAACCTGTGCTTAAAGAACATGCTAATATTATCATTGACGAAAAAGATTTAACTCAAATTTTAAAAAAAATTTAAAATTATCTTAAAAAAGTATAAAAAAATAAATCTTTTGCATAAAATAAATTTGGAGTAAGAAGAAGATTTTACCCATGCAAAAAATAAAATTACTTATAACGCTATCACTTATTTTGTTGAGCTTTTTACCGGTATCGGCAATCGAAGATACTCTGATAAAAAAAGATTCAATGCTGACACTTGCCGACTGCGTAAACATTGCAATAAACAACAGCCCGAATATAAAAAAATACGAATATAATCTTGAAGTTGCCAAAAGTAATGTAGGGATAGCGAAATCTGCATACTTTCCTACACTCGGAGGAGGGGTAGGCATTTATCAGGATTACAATTCAAACAAGCATTATGACGGCGACGGCTCATCAAACAGGGATTTACCCTCTGCACAGGTTTATTTAAACCAGCTTATCTGGAACTTCGGAAAAACAAGTGCATTAATTAATATGCAGAAATTTTACGAACTTGCCGCCGAATATGAGTTCATGGACAGTATCTGCAATACTATTTATGATGTTAAAACTAAATATTACAATGCACTGAAAGCCCAAGCAATAAGAGATATTTATTATAACAATCTTTTAATCTGCGAAAAAAACTACTGGAGAGCAAAAAACTTCTATGAAAGCGGTAAAAAACCGAAAATAGATTTGGTTAACGCAGAAATGTTTCTGACAGAAGCAAAAATGAAACTGACGGACGCCCAGACAAATTACGACGTAGCTATGGCGGATTTAGGGAATTCTTTATATGTTGCATTTGCACCTGATTTTAAAATAAAAAAAATAAAAACTTTCAATTTCCACGATATTTATACCCCAAAAGAACTCTATGACCGCTCTGCCTATACAAAAGAAAACCAGCTATCCGAAACCTTGCAGGACAAAAATATAAAAAACATTGCATACAGAACTAAAATAGAAAAAAATATGATTTCGGAAATTTTAACTTCAGAACTTCTGGAACTTCCTTTTTCCATGGACGAATCTTTTAAGCTTGCATACAAAAACAGCCCTGACTTATGGGTACTTGATGCTACACTTGATGCGATGAAACAATCCGTTTTGTATATAAAAAGAGAATATTATCCGGATATTATCGGAAGTGTTGGTTACGGATACAATAATACAAGAACCCTTTCAAACAATAATTTCAATATGTCTGTCAACATGTCAACAGCAGTAAATATAAAACAACGTAAACACGAAATAGACAGAGCAAATGCTGAAGTAAACCTTGCAAGTAATGATATTGATTTATTCAAACAGGATTTGTATTTTGAGGTCAAAAAATGCTTTCTGAATGTCAGCAAAGGGGAACTTCAAGTGATTAACGCACAGGAAAAAGTGGAAGAAGCTCTTGAAAATTATGAACTTGCAGACAAAAGATATAATAATCTTGAAAACGATTATATTGCACTCCAGCAGGCAAGAAACAATTACACTGAAGCAAAAATCCTTTATGCCTCGACTCTTTATGATTACAATATAGCACTTGCAAATCTTGAAATTGCAATGCATTATCATCTTGATGACCTGCACCACCTTGCACAACATGCCCTCAAATATCACTACAAAGATATTTTTAACAAACTTGAATCAGCATTGCATTGCGAATATATAGACAAAGAAGAACAAAAACATAATGACAATAAATCCAATAGTAATTAATATAACTTTACGTAACAATTTACATTTTGCTACCAAAGTAGTACACTGGTATAAAAATTGGGTTTATGAATCAATAAAAAAAGAAAGGAAATATGTATGAGAATTAATTCAATTACCCCGTCTTTCAGAGGCAGTATTAGTACTGTTTATCAAGATAGCAGGATTACAAGAGCAATAACATTTAACACAAACAGTATTGCGTTCAGTTACGGAATCAGTTCTGACGGAAGGAGAAACGGAACCACAGTTTATCTTGGAAACAAAGAATTTTTTGTTCCGCATTCTTATATGGAATTCAGCGATGCATTTGAAAAAGCCAATAAAGACAATGAAACTCATATTGATTTGGAAACCGTTTCCAAAACTAAGAAATACACATTGTAACATTACTGCTTTGTTATATAAAAACTTTCTTCAATCATATCTTTGACAGCGGAATCCGGCACGGTTCCGTCAAGAATAATTGAATTCCAGTGAACTTTATTCATATGATATGCAGGAATGACCGATTCGTATTCATCTCTGTAAAAATCAATACGGTTAATATCTCTTTTCACATTAACCCATATATGTCCGTCTTTTTCAAAGATTAAGGCAAAAGTCTTTCTGTTTCTTTTATGACGCATAACCGTCCAGTTGACATCATGAAACGGATAATCTTCAAAAACATCCGGCAGAGAAAAACAAAATTTAATTACGCTTTTCCTGGTTTTCATACAAAAATTCTATCACAAAAAATTTTTAAACTCTTTTTCTTCTTCGTGGAATACGAATTTGTGAAAGAATAATTGCAGCAATCATCAATACACATCCCAAAATTTCTTTAACAGAAAGACTCTCACCGAGGAAAAGTATACCGCCGACAACAGCAAAAACAGATTCAAGACTTAAAATCAACGAAGCAATAACCGGTGTCGTATTCTTCTGCCCGAGAATCTGCATTGTATAAGCAAGTCCGGTCACAATAACTCCTGAAAATAATATCGGGCTCAATCCTGCTATAACAGCCTCAACAGAAGGCTTTTCCATTATTAACATTAAAGGCAAAGAAAGCAACCCGACCGTAACAAATTGTACACATGCCAGTTTCAGAGCATGAGTTTTTTGAGAATACCGTCCGACAACAATTATATGAAGTGCAAAGAAAAAAGAGCTTATTAAAAGGAAAATATCACTCAGAGCAACAGGTGTTCCTTGTTTATAACATAGAAAATAAAGCCCCATAAGAGCCAGAGCAACACTGAGTTTTACGTTAATTCTAAGCTTATGTTTCAAAAAAACTGCAATAAGCGGCACAAAAATAATGTACAGAGATGTTATAAATCCGGCCTTTCCGGCAGGAGCATAAATCATACAAAACTGATTAATCGTAAGAGCGAGAAAAAGCATACATCCGCACAAAAATCCGCCTCTTGCAAGCGTTTTATGCTGCACCGATTTTTCCTGAATTGTTCGCTCATCATTACTTAAAAATTTAATTTTCAAAAACGAAATTATCGGAAGCAGGCTCAACGCACCGAGCAATGCTCTCAGTGTATTAAAAGTAAACGGCCCCACAAATTCCATACCGGCTTTTTGTGCAACAAACGAAAGCCCTGAAATAACAGCCGTACACAAAAGTGCAAGATTTGAGTAAAATTTTACAAGCCCTCTGTTCATAATTTCAATATACATCAAAAAATATTTTTCTTCCCAAAATCACTGAATCTGAAGTTGTGATATAATTAATTTAACGGAGGTATCTTATGTACACAATAAAAGAAGCTGCCGAAAAAACTGATGTTTCGGAACATACATTGAGATTCTGGGCAAAAAGCGGACTTTTTCCGTTTTTGAAAAGAAATAAAAATAATTTCAGAATGTTCTCGGAACACGATTTGGAATGGATAAAAATAGTAAAATGCCTGAGAAAAGTAGGAACAGACAATAAGGCAATAAAAAAATACATCGATTTATGTCTTATAGGTGATTCCACAATAAAAGAACGTTTTGAAATCATAAAAGCTACAAAAAATAAAGCTTTACAACAAATGGAAGACCTTCAGACTCAACTGGATTTACTTAATTACAAAGAAGGGTATTACAAAAATCTTATAAAGAACAATTTACAGGATGAGTGGAATCCTGCAAATAAAATGACCGAAGAAAGTATTGCATAAAAATCCCGATTTTAAAATCGGGATTTTTTATTTTTCACAATAATAAAAATATTTAAATATTTTTACCTGAATCAAAAGCTGCCTGTGGATATGGAGTTAAATTTATATCACCTTTCTGCCATACACCTGTAGCACAGATGAAACCTTTTTCTTCAGCACCGTCAAGACAGCATAAAAATCCGCGGAATTCTTCAATCACTCTGTCCATTGCAGCACTATTACCGTCAGCAGCCGTCATGATATAATAAAACTCTTTTCCGTTAATATGAGTATATCTTGCACAACATCTGTCAATAAGAGTTTTCATTTGACCACACATTGTATAAAAATATACCGGAGTACCAAACACAATTACATCAGCCCCGACCATTTTGTCAAGAATTTCTGCTGCGTCATCTTTTTGTGAACATGCAGTGTAATCATTTGTATTACAAAAACCGCATCCGGTGCAGTAATTAATATGTTTATCTTTCAAAAATATTTTCTCAACTATGTTGCCTGCAGAAACAGCCCCTTCTGCAAACTTATCACATAAGCTGTCGGAATTTCCGCCTTTTCTCGGCGAAGATGATATTATTAACACTTTTTTACTCATTATTTTACCTCACTTTCATACTCTTCATCACTAACAGGTTCCAGCCATTCAGTTGTATTATCAGGCAGATTCGGCTCAATAGAAATATGTGCGAATTGTTTCTTCGGATAAGCCCCGTGCCAGTGTCTGACATTTGGCGGGATCTGCACGACATCGCCATTTTCAAGAATTCTTACAGGTTTGCCTTCTTCTTTATACAAGCCTTTACCGGCAGTGACAAGTAAAATTTGTCCTCCGCTGTGTTTATGCCAGTTAGTTCTTGCATTAGGTTCAAATGTAACATTAGCTATTGATGAATTAAAAACATCATCTTTTTCAACAAGCCTGCCCAAATAGGTTGTACCGGTAAAAAATTTACTGAAAGGATTGATTTCACCTTTTTCAAACGGCTGTTTCAAAGCTCTTGCCATTACCATGCTTCCTCCTGTTAGTAATAATGTAATACAAAGTAAACTTAAAAATTTTTTCATAATTTCTCTCCATACTTTAGTACAATTTAAGTTTACAACTTGATAGCAGCTATCAGTCAAGAGTTTTTTAACTAAAAATCTGTTAATAAAACTTTACACGAAAAGCAATTATTTTTTTTACAGTGCTTTATCTATTTACGATAAAATAAAAAAGGAGATTATATGAATTGCGGATTTAATATAAACAATAACAACATAAATTTTCAGGGCAGATATAACCTGAGTAATTATACAGGATGTCTCAAGGGTGGAGCTATAGGAGATGCTCTCGGATGGCCGATTGAATTTAAACATATTGAAGAAATTCAACGGAAGTTCGGTAAAGACGGAATTCAGGATTTAGTAATAAAAAGCAACGGTAAAGCCGAAATTACAGATGATACACAGATGACTATGTTTACGGCAGACGGACTCATTAAATCAGCCCTGAAAAAGTTAAATCTTAATGAAATGCCTGATATGAAACAGGTTTTCAAATCATACAAACTCTGGCTTGACGCCCAATTCGGAAAAATTCATCACAAAAACGTCGGCTGGATAAGCAACATAAAAGAAATGCATATTCAAAGAGCTCCGGGGAACACCTGTATTTCCGCAATAGCAGGAGGAAATCCCGGCAGTATTTCAAAACCTATAAATAATAGTGCCGGCTGCGGCGGCGTAATGAGAGTTGCACCTGCAGGTTTGATGTATAAAGATAATCCGGAGCTGGCATTTAAAGTCGGGGCAGAATGTGC
>JADIND010000206.1 GCA_017694215.1 Candidatus Scatousia excrementipullorum
AGCCGGCGGTGCATGCGGAAAATGTAAAAACTTAATTAAAGATATTATCGACACTTATTATAAAAAAGAAGGCAGCCAGAAAAAAGAAAATGAGTTATCCCCTGCTCAAAAAATTCTCAAAATTAATAATATTATCGAAAAACAGATTTCTCCGGAACTGCAGAAAGACGGCGGAGATATTACACTTGTTGATATTGACGGGAATAAGGTTTACGTAAAACTCCGCGGAAAATGTTCAGGGTGTAAAAATTCAACGCTTACTTTAAAATCATTTGTCGAAACTACGTTAAAAGACGCTGTAAACAACGATATAGAAGTTATAGAGGTAGGTGCATAATGGACAAAAAACTTATTTACCTTGACAATAATGCAACAACAAAGGTTGACGACAGAGTTCTGGAAGCAATGTTGCCATATTTAAAAAATGAGTACGGAAACCCTTCCAGTATGTATGATTTTGCGAAAAATCCGGCTAAGGCTCTTAAAGAAGCCAGAGGTAAATTAAAAGATTTCTTTAATGCCGCAAACGAAAAAGAAATAATCTTCACATCCTGCGGTTCTGAAAGTGCCAACACTGCAATACGCGGAGTGCTTAACATGAACCCTAATAAAAAACATATTATTACAACAAAAGTCGAACATCCGTGTGTTTTAAATTTATATCAGACACTCGAAAAAGAAGGCTATACCGTCGATTATATAGGTGTAAATTCTAACGGCGAACTAGACTTAGCTCAGCTGGAAGAAGCAATACATTATGACACCGCACTTGTATCCGTTATGTATGCAAACAACGAAACCGGTGTAATTTTCCCGATACAAAAAATTTCTGAAATAATAAAAAACAAAAATCCGCAGACAAAATTCTTTGTTGATGCTGTTCAGGTTGCAGGAAAAATTCCTATTGATGTTCAGGCTCTCGGAGTTGACCTTATGGGGATTTCCGGCCACAAATTCCATGCGCCTAAAGGCGTCGGGGCTTTATATTGCAACTCTAAAACAATTATAACACCGTTAATTATCGGCGGGCATCAGGAACGCGGCAAACGTGCCGGAACAGAAAATGTTCCGTATATCATAGGACTCGGGAAAGCCGCCGAAATTGCTCAGGACTTTTTAAAATATGAAGCGACTGAAGTAAAACGATTGAGAGATAAGCTTGAAACAGGGATTCTAAAGAATGTATTCAACGCAAGACTCAATACAGGGGCCGCATTAAGAGTTCCGAACACCTCAAATATCGGATTTGAATACATTGAAGGGGAATTAATCCTTCTTCATTTGAGTGATTTAGGTATTTGTGCAAGTTCCGGCAGTGCCTGCACTTCAGGTTCACTTGAACCAAGCCATGTATTAAGAGCTATGAATGTACCATTCACGGCCATTCATGGAAGTATAAGATTCTCGCTGAGCAAATATACCACAGAAGCTGAAATTGACTATGTAAATGAAGTTCTGCCCGGCATTATTGAAAAAATCAGAAATATTTCGCCTTATCAGGACGAACTTGCCGAACTGAAAAAACAAAAACACTTTGTTTAATTAAAAATATTCAATTCTTAAATAGTTATTTTATACAGGACTAAAGTATTAGTAATTTTAAAATATAATGCTTTAGTCCTGCTATTTTATGTTTAGATTCAATATTTAATAAATTACATGTACGTTGAATAGTATTTATTCATATCGAACCTTATTCTAAGGCTAAGGAGCTTGATATGAAAAAAATTATTCTGTTAATAGCAACAGCACTTATATTTAACTGCACTGTCTACGCAAAATCAACAAACCAATCTGTACTGGGAAAAATTGAAGATTCTCTTTACGGTTATCAATACAATAACGAAAATGATTTGACAAGGCTGAACAGGCTTGAAAAAACTGTATACGGAGTAACCTCTACAAATAAATCCCAAAATGAACGTATAGCAAAACTCAAAAAAGATCTTGCAGCTGATTTGATAGGTCAGGAAATTACACCGACTGAAGACACATTTGCAGATCCTTCAGATTCATATAAATCATTAGAACCGCCAAAGGCAGCATCTAACGTAAGTTATCCGGCAATAGACGAACTGGAAAAACAGATTTTTCAAAAAACATTTCCTAAAGAAGATATCAGCGTAAGGCTTTCAAATCTTGAAAAGAAAACCTTCAATAAAACTTACAATGATGATTTAAGTACGCGTGTCGACAGACTGAAAGCCGAAATTCGTCCGCCATCACTTATGGATAACGCAATAGCACAATCGACAAATACGTTTTATGATCAGGATGATATAGTACCGCTCGGCGGAGATTTCCATATGAATAAATACATGCAAACAGATATGTTTGACTATAATTCATTCAATTCACGCCAGAATGCTATGTTTCAGGACAATTACGGCTACAAGACAGACAAAAAGCCTAAAAAAGCATCCTTATCCACGGTTGAAAAGAAATTGTTAAATAAAAAATATGAAGATGATACAATGGATAACCGACTGGCAAGAATTGAACAATACATGTTCGGAACTGTATTTGACAGCGAAGATCAGCAAACCAGAATAAATCGAATTTCCAGTGCATACAACGCACAGAAATCCGCAGGGCAATACGATTCAAACAAGTTTGCCAGAAACATGACAACCGGTGTTCAAATCGGAATGCTTATACTTATGGTACTGGCATGTATTCTCTAAGGAGCTGCCGTTTCTGCAGCAGGTGCCACTGTAGACTGTGTTGAAGAGGTTGCTGCGGCAGGTGTTGTAGTTGTTGATGTTTCAGTTGCTGCCGGCGTTGTTGTAGTTGAAGACGGTTTTTTGAAAAGATTCTTTATCTCATCAATACTGTCTTTAACATTTTGAACCTGATTTTTAATATCCTCAGTGGTTTGTTTGGCAGATTCCTTTACTGCATTAACAGTCTGCTTAACCTCCTCTTTTTTCTGTTCACGAAGCTGATTAATAGCCTCCTGACTCTGCTGCAGCTGTTCTTTTAAAGAGCCTCCTTCAATTTCTGATGTATCGCAGACTGACAGCCATTTAAACGATTTAACCGAACTTTTGCTTTCCACCCCTCCGTTAAAAATAACTTTAAAATCATTGTACTGAGTATTTCCGCCTGTGAGAGCCGGAATTTCGGAAGTTCTTTCTCCGTTAGGATTTGTTGTCAGAGCATTCAGAATATTTAATGTCGCTGTCCCGAATTTTGGTAAATATGAGGTAAGTTTAGCTGCGGAAAGCTCACCGACAGGCCCTAGAACTTTAACGACATCAGAGCCGAGACGCCCGAGAATTGTGACATTCGCCGACGCATTTACAAGATTATATCTTCCAAAAATAAACGCAGACATAGAAGGACCGGCTGATTTTATTGAATTAAGATTAACCCAGCCATCTGTAAATG
>JADIND010000019.1 GCA_017694215.1 Candidatus Scatousia excrementipullorum
GAATACGCATCCGTTTTTAAAATGCATAATTTTATGCAGGTTAGAAAAAATTTTTTCTCCTGCATTTTCTCTCTCATACTTTGTATTAAGAAAATTATTAATATTTTCCGGTAAATTTTCAAAAATATTCATAAAATTTATCCGTTATTTTTCAACATAACCGATATAGCGTAAATTTCTGTAATATCCTTCATAATCAAGACCGTAGCCTACTACGAACTTGTCATCAACTTCAAACCCGTAATAATCAGGTTCAATATCTGTTTGTCTGGTGATTTTCTTATCTAAAAGAGAACAAAATTTTGTGGATTTTGTTTTGAAGTTACAATGCATAAAATCCATTAAAAATTTTGCTGTTAATCCGGTATCAACAATATCTTCAATAATAAGAACATTCTTCCCGTTTAAATCAGGAAGAGATATGTCAACGGCATTAACTTTCCCTGTGGAGGTTGTACCTGTTCCGTAGCTGGAAAGACGAATAAACTCCATCTTTAAAGGCATGTCCAGATATTTTACCAGATCTGTAGCAAACATAACAGCACCTTTTAAGACACATATAGCGTAAACTTCTTCACCATTGTAAAACTTGTTCATTTCATCAGCAATTTCTTTAATTCTTTCCTGTATAGCAGCTTCACTGAATAATACTTTAAGTTCAGATAATTTAATTTCCATTTCCAACCTCTTTTTTAGTAAATTTTAACACATAAGAAGGTTTATTTTCAACTTTAATCTTCTCGCTGATACCGTATCCGATAACCCAGAAAATTTCATTTTCCCTGCATAAAAGCGGTATTGAATCTTTTTTATAATTAGGAATTTTTTTTGAATTAAAATATTTTTTTAATTTCTGAGTACCCGGGACTCCGAGCGGCTGCATGATATCACCGTCTTTGCGGTAACGGAGAGTAAATTCAGGATTACAAACATCTATATATGCAATGCAATCCTTATCGTCAGGATAACTTTCCGGCAGTACAAAACATTCTTCTACGGTTAAAAATCCTCCGTCGAATTCATACTTGCCGCAGCCGTTAATTCTCACTTCAGTACCAGTTTTGATGGTTTTATTTATAAATTTAAATTCCTGCCTCCCTGCAAATAACCATAAATCTGTTGTTATTGAAAGTGTTTTTCCGGATTTATTTTCTTTATTTTCATTTATAAATTTTACAGCTTCTCGAATTTTTTCTCTGTCATAATCAAGATTATTTTCTTTAAAGAGATAATAAATAACCTTGTTTTGTACCGGCAATGACAGTTTTGCAAATTCCGGGGTAGAACTGCCGATTTTTTCAGATAAATTTTTTATATATTCTTTCAAAATTCCGTTTTCTTCCTCTGCAACTTTTGCCAGAGAATTCAGGGCATTAACGAAATCCTTATTTATCTCTTTTAGCAGGGGCATAATCTTATGGCGGATAAAGTTACGCTTATACTTTACATCGTAATTTGAACTGTCAAGATTCGGAGTTAAGTTGTGAGATGCACAGTATGCCTCAATTTCGTTTCTTGAAATAGTTAAAAGAGGTCTAAAAAAAATACCTCTGTGTTCAGCTATCGCACAAAGACCTTCCACACCGGTACCTTTTATAACCCTGTATAAAACGGTTTCGGCATTGTCATCAGCATTATGGGCAGTTAAGACACATTTTGAATTAAATTTTTCTGCTGCTCTTTTAAAAAATTCGTAACGTTCTTTTCTTGCAACAGTTTCCGTATGCGGAAGATTTTTATCCAAAGTTTCAGAATAAAAAGGAATTCTTTTTTTTTCGCAATACTCCTTGCAGAAAAGCATATCCTTCCGACTTTCCTCCCCCCGCCAGTTATGATTAAGATGTATAGCAACAGGTTCCATACCGGAATCAATTAAAACATCAAGAAGGCATAACGAATCGAAACCTCCGGAAAAAGCGACTAGCAGCGGTTCTTTTGTATTTTTCAAATTATATTTAACAAGAAAGTTATTGACATTTTCTCTGATATTACACATTATCAAACTTTTTAATGCCTTCTTTAATTTCAACCGCATCAACGCCGAGATATTCAAGAGCTTTCATAGCAAGACAATCAGGTTCGGTTGTCAGAGCAAGAAGCATGTCGGATGATTCAATACGTGACTTATGTTTCCTTTTTGCAAATTCCCATGCTTTTTCAAGAACACGTTTTGCCCGCGGAGTAAAGACTATTTCTTTGTCGTAATACTCATTTCCGAAGCCGATGATATTTTCAACTGTTTTTCTGGCATCACGGATATTAATTGCGAGTTCCGAAAGAACCTGTGCCCCTACACCGGCACCTTCTCCGATAATACCGAGCAGAAACATTTCTGTTCCGACAACATTACGTCCTAGCCGGCGTGCTTCCTCTTTTGCCAGACGCAGAATAGTGAGCGTTTGCGGCATTTCCTTTTCAATCGGTTTTATAATACTGTGTGCAAGATCATCATCAACGATTTTTAACTCTTTAAAAATCTCATATGCAAGCCCTTTTTTGGTTTTTAAAATCCCGAGCACGATATGCTCCGGCAAAACAACCGAGGAACCTAGTTCTTTTGCCGTTTGTAAAGCCATATTCATTGTTGTAAAGGCATTAGGCGTAAATATAATCTGTCTGCCCTCATATTCTGCCTGACGCGACTGTATTTTTTCAAGTTTTTCATCAAAGCGTTCAAGCGTAACACCGTTTGCCTCCAGAATTTTTGTAAGTTCAGAATCTTTGTCTTCTAATATTGAAGATATAATTTGTTCTGTCCCGAGAATTTCATAATTTGAAGCAGAAAGTTTGGCAACAGCCCGCTCAAAAACATTTGCAGATTCTTTGCTGTCAAAGATTGCATCAGTTGCATCCGCAGGCTTTTGCTCCTGTTCTTTAGTTTCTTCATTTTCAGGGTGAGAAAGTCTTTTAGTTTTACGCTGAACAAGTTTTTCCAGTAAAGTTCTTGCAGCAAAGACATTAAACCCAAGTTTTTCCAATGTTTTTACATTATTTGAATTTCTGTCATTAATTACGGCAAGAAATAAATGTTCGTACAATATTGACTGGTTGCCGGAGCGATTAGCCAAATCAAGAGTGTTTTTAAGCAAATTTTTAACATGCATACTGAAATTCGGAGTCCCGGATGTTGTTTTTTGAGTTATATCAAGATTTTTTACGATTTCATCCCGAAGAGTTTCATATGAAATGTTATACATTTTAAAAATCTTCAAAGACACCCCGCGTGCCTCTTTTGCAAGTGCCAGTAAAAGATGCTCCGATAAAATATATTCAGAATTCATCTCCTGAGCTATTGTCTGAGCCTCGCTTACAACATTTAATGCTTTTTCCGTAAATTTTTCAAACAATGTTTATTCCTCGTCGTCTACTTCATCCGCTAAATTTTCAACATATTCAGCAACTCTGTTGAATTCTGCATCGTCATCTATTGTTTCAAATAAATAATCTTCGCCGTCTTTTGTTAATCTCATTAAAACAAGTTCATCTTCTTCACCGGCTTGCGAATCTGTCGGAAGAAGAAGTGCATATTCCTGTTCTTCAACTTCAACAATGTCATACAATTCAAATGTAATTACGTTACCGTTTTCATCAACAGTTTCAATTAACTGATCATTTTCTTTTGCCATTTTGTTCCTCTTTCTTTCTTTTATTTTCGTGACAGGTACTGTTCCAGTATAATACAAGCACTTTCAATATCAACAAGTCCTTTATTTTTTCTGAAATCAATTTTTTTATTTCGCAGGTTTTCTTCGGCGGTTTCCGATGTAAGACGCTCATCCTCATATATTATCTCATAACCCGAAAGCTTTTTTGAAAAATTGATACAATCTTCAGCCTGCGAACCTTTTGTTCCGTCCATATTTAAAGGAACACCGCAGACAATTTTTTCCACATTATTTTCTTTTGCAATTTTTAAAACAGCCTCAACTGCTTTTTCCTCGGGATTACGTTCAATACATGAATGCCCGTTTGCCAGCATTAAAAGATAATCACTTAATGCAATACCAATTCTTTTTGTTCCTATATCCAGAGCCATAACCTTATACATGCTGCACCCACCTGTTCTCTATTGCATTTATAATTTCATCAAGCTCCGCAATAGTAAATTTGTCCTGATTTTCTTCTGTATTGTATTTCAGCATAAAATAATATTCGTAAATACTTTTACGCAGAATATTTTTTAATAAATCAGCAAAATTTTCTTCTGACTTATATATTGTACAAAGAAACTCCGTAATTTTATCTTTTCTGTCCAGCATTTTTAAATAGGCACAAACCAGAATTCGTTTTGCCCAGATATTTTTTTCTTTTTTATCAAATATTTTGTCAGTGTTTTCCTCAACTATTTTGTCAAAATCAACATTTTTTAAATTATTTTTTACTTCAAGGTTAAGATTTTCCAAAAACTCTTCAAATTCACTGCTGTATGTGGAATCTAAAAACCAGTGGTTCATAAATTTTTCCGAGAATACTTCATTCATTTCCTTTTGAGTTAAAGTCTCCCGGGTAAAATATTTACTAAGTAAGATTTCAAAGTTTCCATTTTCGTAATCAATATCAGCAAGCAAATTTTTCCAACAAACGTATTCATATGGTAAAAGCCAGTTGTTTGATTTAACTTTTGAAAGTCTTTCGTAGTAGATAAGCAAAGTCTTTACATCTTTTGGAGCAATATTAAGAACTTCTTCACCTTTGTAAAAACGTTCAATAATCTTGTCGCACTCAAACTGCGATATATCATTGAACCCGAAACAGTCACGAATACCGTTGTAATCATTCACAACAACTGCCGCAAACTGCACTCTCTTTGCACTGTTTGTTCTCGAAAATATAATTGCCTGATTACCATGCCCGTCAGGATATGTAACACAACATCTGTACGGAACAGAATCAGATAAGATTTTTTTATAAAACTCTTTTGAATTGTCCTCTCTTATACCGCTTAGTTTGAGAATTGAAATATTTTTTTTGACAAGCGGCTTTAAGGAATCATCTACAAAATCAAGGCTTGTATTAAGTGCATGGTAGGCAAGCTGTGATTTGGAATTGCCGAGAATATTAAGAGCTTCTTTACCGATATCAGAATCAGGCTGGGATAGAAATACCGGAATTAAAATATTTGCGAGTGCGTCTTTTTCATAATCTTCCGCAAGGGATTTAATTAAAAGAATTTTATCTTTAGCATCCACGGCATGAAGAAAATCAAGAAAATCAATTTGCACTTCCGGGTTGATTATAGCTTTGTCAAGCATCTGTTTTGTATCTTCATCAATTATATCAAACGAATCGCCTACAGCATCAGCATAATCTTCATATTTCCAGTCGGTTTCCAATTCACGTAAAAAACCCAGAACAATAATTTTTACTTCGCTTGAGGCAAGATTACTCTTTAAAATATCCCAGAGTTTTGAAATAAGTTCGTCTTTTTCCGTATAACGCTCAAGCAAACATTTAACAATTCTTTCACTGCCTGATTTTATATTAACTAATTCCTTAAAAAGAAGCCTTGAAATAATACTTTTGTCACACAAATCAAGGACAGAAAAAACGTCAGGAGAAATTTCTCTCACATCAGATTCATGTGAATATTTATTAATAATTCTCAAAATTTCTGATTTTATCTCAAACGGGTTAAGTTCCATTATCAATTTACTTTCTGGCCTTTCCCCAGAATGCATCCAGAATCTGCTGAGCCTCTGCAGACGGCATTCTGTCATTCAAAATAAGATATTGTACAGCAATCATTGCACATTCGGAGCAAATATTAACCCCCGGACCTTTGACCATCTTCAAAACCTGCGTATTCGGCCTTTTGCAAAAGCTGCAGTAAACTAAACCGTCATCTCTTTCGCTGTCACTTTCTTCTCTGTGCGATACTGCTTTCTTCTTTGCCCCTAACTTTACAACCTTTTCTTCGGACATATTTTTCTCCTTAATTTTAAGCTTTTACAAACTAAAGCCGTTTTTCTCTATTGTAACTTAAATTTTTAAAATTTGCCAAATTTTTTTTATTAACTTATAATAACCTTAAAACATCTTAATAAAGTTTAAATAAAGAGGGTTTATTAATTTATGAAAAAAGCGTTATTGTTGGTTTGCATACTTGCAATCTCGGTTGCTACAACGGCCTGTATTAACAATCTTGCAGTACAGGAATTGAATAACAAAGCTGCAGCATTTATGGAAAAAGAAAATTATCCTGAAGCTATAGAACGATTGAAATCGAGTATTGATTTAGATGATTCCTTATTTGAATCGCATTACAATCTTGCAATCGCTTATACAAAAAATAATGATTATATTAGTGCAGTTGAATCTTACAAAAAAGCAATTCAGCTTAATCCTGATTTCGCAGAAGCATATTACTCCCTTGCTGTTACTGAAGAAAATATTATTACGGATATTTATTCAGGAATTTTAAGAGTTGATGAAACCGGAAATATTTCAAAAGTTAATGCCGAAGATATTCCTGTTGAGGCAAATTCATCAGATGAGGAATTTGTGCATAAAAATGAATTTACTCTTGATGATAATGCCAGAACTTACATTAATAAAACAATGTCTGACGCAGTTAAAAACTATGAAACTTATATTGAAAAAGGTACAGACATTCCGGATAGGTCCGAAGTTGAAGCAAGAGTAAATGAACTAAAGACAACTCTTGAAGATTTGGAGCGTACAGCTGAATAATTATGGTATTTCAATCCCCCGGAGATGTTTTTTTTACGATTTTTAATTTTCCGGTTTATTATTACGGAATAACCATGGCTTTTGCCTGTCTTGTCGGGGTATGTGTCGCATATTTCGTTTTTAAACACTTTAATCCTGATAAAAATTACGAATCAATATGGGATTTTTCCGTATGGATTTTGATTGCAGGTATATTGGGGGCAAGACTGTACTATTGTCTTTTAAACCCTGATTACTATTTAAGTTACCCTAATCAAATTTTGAATATCAGACAGGGCGGACTGTCCATACACGGAGGTGTTATCGGAGGTATTATCGCACTAGCTCTAGCTGCTAAAAAATACAAATTACCCGTATTAAATCTTCTTGATGCTTTTGCCTGCGGAACCAGTCTTGCTCAGGCTGTCGGCAGATGGGGAAATTTTTTCAACTCGGAAGCTTTCGGATTTCCGACAAATCTTCCTTGGAAACTCTATATAGCACCCTCACACAGACCTTTACAGTATATGAATTTTGAATATTTTCATCCTGCTTTTTTGTATGAAAGTCTTCTTGATATCTGCCTGTTTGTATTTTTGTTTTTCTATATGAAAAAATTTACAAACACAAAACCAGGAACAACATTCTGTTTATATTTAATTTTGTATTCTTTTATAAGATTGTTTGTCGAAAGTTTCAGAATTGACAGTGCATTGAACATTTTCGGAATACCAATCGCAAAAATTATTTCATTTATTCTTATAATCATCTCATCAATTCTGTTTTTAATTGTATTCAAAGCAAGTAGAAAAACCTAATAGGTTAATCTAAGTATTTCATAAATATCCATTTTCTTTGATTTTCCACGGATTTGAACTTCACTTATCTTGATAACATCAGCGATTGAACTTACATAAGAATATGTTGAACTGCTAATAAGAAAATTAGTTTTATAAACTTTATTATAACTTTCAATTCTGCTTGCAAGGTTAACGGTGTCACCGATTACCGTATATTCAAGACGGGTTTCGGAACCGATATTACCCACAAACGCATCGCCGGTATTTATTCCGATACCAATTTCAATTTTAGGTTTACCTTCAAAAAGCCACTTATCCTGAAGCTGGTTAACCTTTTTAAGCATTTCATAAGCACATTTGACAGCATTCACAGGGTGGTTCAAATCCTGAATAGGCTCGCCGAATATCGCCATGACAGCATCACCTATAAATTTATTTATAACACCGTTATACTTGGTGATTATAGGCTCTATTTCCGAAAAATATTCATTCAGAATTTTTGAAACATCTTCTGCTGACATTTTTTCACTCATGCTGGTAAATCCTCTGATATCAGCAAATAATACCGTAACATTTGCCCTTTTGCCGCCGAGTTTTATGTCATCAATATTCTGAACAACATTTTTCATAATATCCTGGGACAAATATTTTCCCATTGCCTGTTTTATTTTTTCTTTGTTTTTGCCTTCCTGTAAAAATCTATATGAATATCCGAAAATTGTTGTTAAAATCTCAATCATAACCGGTGTCATAACATGAATTGCTATCCCATGGCGGTAACAGAAAATAGAGGCTGTCATATATCCTCCGGCCATAAGAAGCAGCAGAATAATAGACACAAAAAACGGACACTTACTTATTATAAGGAATGTCAAAATTGTAACCGTAAACAGTATGAGTAATTCCTGTCCGAAAGATACTTCATGCAGAAATTCGTTGTGCATAAGGTTATCAAGGTTCGTCGCCTGAATATCAACTCCCGGATGCTTTGTCATAAGCGGGGTCGGCAGTGCATCTTCCAGACTCAAAGCCGCCGCTTTTGCATTAGCTCCGAGAAAAACTACTTTTCCGTCGAACTCTTTCGGATCTATTTCCGGCTTTTTCCCTTGCTTTAATGCATCATATGAATTAATTAAATCTATCGCGGAATATTTTTTATGGGTATAAGAACTGTTATCCCTTTCTTTGTAATACTTAATCGTTGACTGGAATCCGTAAGGAGTTTGTATTGCCGGGATATTCAATCCGGTTTTGTCAATAACAAGTTTATCTGTATAAATTTTTACACTGTCCGTGTCATGGAGTTTTAAATACATTCTCAAACCCAGTGACGGATACAATTTACGATTAACAATTACAACCTGATCCATATATGTCAGGTACCCGTTCGCGTTCTGGGTAATATTAACCGAACCCGCATATTTTGCAGCATTAAAATATTCTTGCGGATACTGTGAGATACTCTTATACCTGTTAAAATCAAATATAGTATATTGAGGCTCTATATTAACTTTAAATTTGTCATAGAATTTTTTATCGTAAAGTCCTTCATCATCAGTTTCATACTGCTGCATTAGCGGACTAAAGCCGACAACAAGATTATCCGTTTTTTTTACGGCATCGTAAAAATATTTGTCAGATTTAGGATTTTCCTTATCCGGAGTCGATATAATCGCATCATACCCGATAATTTTTGTATTAGTGTATTCATTAAGATAGTTAAGGATTTTTCCGTAATATTCTCTCGGCCACGGCCACCTGTGGTGTGCTATGGATTTGTCGTCAATTACAATAACTACAATATCATCCGAGCTTAATTTATCCGCAACAAACGCCCTTATCATAAAATTGAAAGTTCCGGGCTCTATAAATTTCCACGAAAGAATAATTACGATTACCGCCAAAAATAA
>JADIND010000207.1 GCA_017694215.1 Candidatus Scatousia excrementipullorum
AATACTTACTGCCTGATTAATCATAATTTCCCTACTATATATTTATATAAACGTTATGAAATAAAAAATCTTGCCTCATCGGGCAAGATTTTTTATCTTTTGTTTAGTTTTGTAAAGCTTTTAATATTTCATTCGCAGCTTCTTTTGATGAGATTTTGTCTGATAATAAATGTTTGACGTTTTTTAGTTTATTTATATTTTCATTCCGGTATTTTGTGTCATAAAGCAGTTTTTCAATATTATATGAAATGTTATCGGCATTTACATTTTTTTGTATAATTTCAGGAACAATGATTTCACCGCTTATTATATTCGGTAATGATACCATTTTTATACATCGTACCATAAGATAAATAAAGTAGAACAACCATGGACCTCTGTAGGCGATAATCATTGGTGTTGCATATAGTGCAGCTTCCAGAGCCACTGTGCCGGATGCAAGCATTAGTGCGTCCGATACACTTAATAACGCCTGATTTTCTCCTTTTATGACTTTAAAATCAGTTTCTTTTAAAAATCTGTTGTAAACTTCATCGGACAAATTCGGTGCATGAGATATGCAGAATTGTAAATCGGGGTGTTTTTTTTGCAAGATTTTTGCTGACTTTATAAATACATCCATGAGATATTTCAGTTCAAATACTCTGGAGCCCGGAAATATTGAAACCAGTTTTTTATTTACATCAAAGCCGTGTTTTGTAAAAAAATCGTTTTTGTCAGCTTTTGCCGGAAGTTGTGATACGAGCGGATGACCGCAGTAATGAGTTTTTATGCCGGCCTGTTCATACATTTCAATCTCAAACGGAAATATACATAAAACTTCATTAATGTTTTTCTTAATGGTATTAATACGCCATTTCCTGCTTGCCCAGACTTGCGGCGGAATGTAATAAAGAACCTTTATTCCGGCTTTTTTTAAAAATTTGGAAATATTAAGGTTAAACGCCCCATAGTCAATGAGAAGTACTAGGTCAGGCTTATATTCTTTTGTCAGATAGTCTACAAGCCTTTTGCCGAGTGTAATATGGTCAATAAGTATTTTCGGCGAAATTCCTACGGCACCCATTTTTTTTTGGTCGGAAAAAAGTTTTACACCTGCTTTTTTTAGATTTTCTCCGCCGATTCCTTCAATACAAATTTCAGAATCAGCTGCTTTCAATGCCTCGGCAACTTTTCCGGCATGGATATCTCCAGAGTATTCACCTGTTATGATAAATATTTTTTTCATAAACTTACTGCCATTAATACAATTTTATGTTCATCAGCGTATTTTATAACTTTTTCCTGATCCACTATTATTGTTTCGTTAGCCTCTACCGCCAGAAGATTTGCTTTGTATTTTTTCATTGTTTTTAATGTTCGCAATCCGACAGTCGGAATGTCAAAACGTTTATCCTGTTTTGGTTTTGAAACTTTTATAACTGATGCCCCGTTTTTTGCAAGTTTACTTCCCCTGATGATACATTTATCAGTTCCTTCAATCGCTTCAACCGCCATTGCCATCTTATCTTTTATTACAACAGATTGACCTACATCAACTTTTCCCATTTCTTTTGCCAGCCAGAATCCGTAATTCACGTCTTCCATCTGTTCTTTTGTCGGTTTGTGTCTGCCCAGAACGCCTGCCGGTATCATCAGATTCTTTATGAATATTGTCTGATCAAGAACTGTTATTCCTGCTTTTTCAAATTCATTTACAATAAGGAGCATAACTTCATCATCATTAAGTCTTTTTATGGTTTTTAAAATTTCAATGGCTCTTGAATCAAATTTATATAACTGTAACAACACACTCTTGTTTACTTTTCCTAAAAAGGTTGCCTGTTTTATTTCTTCTTCCATTAAGATTTTTTCAATACGGTTAATTTCTCCGGGGTGGCAGGAGTAAACTTTTGAACAATATTTTTTTAGCTGTGAAAGATTGTCCCGCGAAAACGATATACAGATTACTTCAAATCCGTTTTCTTTTGCATATTGTGCCATTTTTACAGGCAGTGTGCCGTCGCCGGCTAATAATCCTTGTTTGTGTTCTAACATTAATGACATTTTTACTTTCCTTTTTCTATCCTTAACCCTTCAGGGCATTTATTTCTTTTACCTGATTTTCAGTGAGGAGTTTGGCTCCACCTAAAATTTTAGTATTAATGACAACCTGAGCATAGGCTTCTGCTAATTCCAGTTTTAAATAGGCATCTTTGATTGTTTTGTCGCCTACTATAAAACCGTGATTTGCCATTAAAACAGCATTATATTCGTCAAAATATTGTGCGGTTTTTTCAACCAGATCTTTTGAAGAAGGCAATCCGTATTCAGCAAGCGGAATTTGCCCGAAATAAAATACATTTTCAGCCATAATAGGCTCATCCAGTGCAATACCTGCAGACGCAAAAGTACTCAGATAAGGTGCATGAACATGTATTATGTAGTTTACATCTTGGCGTTTTTTATAAAATTCAATATGAAGCAATTTTTCGCTGGAGGCTTTAGGGTGTCCGCTCACTACATTTCCACCGTAATCAATCACCGAAAAATCCTTCTCTGTAAGATAACCGTTTGCAGAACCGGATGATGTTATAAGAATTTTATCGTCAAGTCTTGCGGATATATTACCCGAAACTCCGGGTGTGAAATTTTTTATTCCGCATAATCTTCCGTATTCAATTATTTCTTTTTTTAGTTCTGTCTCTTTCATTATAATTGTTCTCTGTCAGGATCTTCTATATCTATAACTTCTGCATATTTTCTGATAAGTTTTGTTTCAGCTTTTGTATTTTCAAAACTCAGTTCTTTAACTTCGGATTTATCATCTTTCCCTAATCTGTCAGGGTTTTTGATTACTAGTTTATCATAATTAACATTTGTGCCTTTCATATCAAGTGCAACGTTTACACCGAAGTAAGTCGTTTGCCTGAAAACATCGTAGCCGATATTAACCTTAAAATCATCAGGACCTATTGCAAACATAAATGCATTTTCCTGGAACATATCACCGTTCGGGGCATCGTCTGAAAGGTTCAAAGTTGTAGACCAGGCGACTGCAAGGTATTTGTTTAACCTTAAAGCTTCTTTTAAATATACACTGGAACGCCCGTAACGGTAGGTATCAAATCTCGGCATCGGGGTATTGTCCTGATAAGCTGATTGGAAATATCCGATATCCTGCATCCAGTATTTATACTGGGTGTGTATTCTGGGTCCGATTCTCCCGATAAACTGGGTATCGCCGGTTCCGTAAACTGCGGCACTTCCCTGCATAACAACATCAAGTCTGACCTTTTGGAGTTTATCTTTGTTTTCATAATTAAACACATTCTGGGCAATTTCAGCCATATATTTAAAACGGGTTGTACCGAGTTCCGAGGATTGAATATTCTTTTCGTCAAAACGGTTTACGTCACTATCCTGTGCATATCCGGCTCCTACACGGTGTTTGAATGTCAAATCATGCTTAGGCCCCATAAAGTTTTTAAACCTAACGCCGTCCTGATAGATTAATTCTGCCATATATTTTGCCATTCTTGTTCCCATAAACCAGTCATCCATATATGAATTTATACCATATTGCATAAACAGTTTGTCATCAAACTGCTGACGGCCTCGTAAAACGGCAATGTTTTCTGCGGAACCATACATAAATTCGGTTGTGTTTGTTGCACTTTTGTACTTTAATGCACCGCCTATACCAATGTCATCTTTGTAGTTTAAGAATGGTATTACTTTAACCGTTCCGCCTGTCGGAACTCCGAATACAAAACCTGGTCCTAAAAACATACCTATTCTTGATCGGGAACCGAATTCCGGATAATTGCCTTCAAAATAGTCCTGTTTTTTGTTTGTATAGAATTTAATATCGGAAATATCAAACAGATGGTTTTTATTATAATTTACTTCTGCATTTTTTACTCGGATAATATCGTGGTCCTTTTTAGCTTCTACCGTAATATCTTTTGCGTTAACCGTAACTTTTGAATGTTCTTTATCAAGAAGTGTGGAATATTCATCTTCATCAATCATCATCTGTCTTAAATCAGAGCCGATAATTCTTGTTTTGAATCGAAGTATGTATGATTTGTCAGCTGAAAGAGAACCATCTTCAAGCTGAATTTCATTATCTTTGCCTTTTACGGTTTTTGCATGAACTATTAAATCCATTTTTTCAGCTTTCATATTGGTTAAAAGCGTTGTTTCTTCGTTCATGTTTATCTGAATAAAGTCACCGTAAACAGAATTGCCGTCTTTTATGACTTCTACGTTTCCGTAGGCTTTGATAATATCAGAGGCTGTATTATATACAAGTTTATCTGCTTTTAAAGTAACATCTTGCGGCGGGAAATAAAGAACCGGGTTTCCTGTTGCTTCAATTTCTTCTCTGTCTTCAAAATATTGCAGAACATCGCAGTCCAGTTGTGCATCTTTCGGCGTGCTTAATTTTTTGACACTGCCTGTTAATTCGAGAGTTTCTTCGCTCTTTTCCACGGCAGGTTGTTCATTTTCGTGAACGGTATTATCTGTATTAACTTCTTTGGTATCTTTATTTTGTTCTGTATCCGGAGTTTCTTCAGGTTTATTCTTTTTACGTTTAAAGAAATTTAAAAATTTATTTTCTTTTTTAGTTTCAACGGATTCCGGATTAACTATTTCTTTAAGTTGACGCATTGTCATTTCGTGAAGTTCTTCTTCCAAATCTTCATCAGATTGCTGCATTTGCTCTGCGGCTTTGCGTTCTTCATCAAGTTCTTTTTTTGCTTCTTCGTATGCTTTTGCCCTGTAATGGTTTTGTATTTTTATCCTTATTTTTTTAAACAGAGGGGTTACGTCTTTTTTAGGCATAATTCGACCGACACGCGGGTCAGGTTCCTGTTTTATTGAATAATCCACTTCCGTCAGAGGACTTACAGGTGCTGAAAACAGAGAATTTTGCATGTTTTCAAGTTCCTGAATAACCTGTTGGTCTCTTTCGGTTTCCGCGAAAGCCTGTGAGGTGAATATTAAAGATATAATTGATAAAATTATGAATTTTTTCAATATGTTTTCCTTTTATTTTAAATGTAATTAAGCGGATTGTTTGGTT
>JADIND010000208.1 GCA_017694215.1 Candidatus Scatousia excrementipullorum
GTTCTAATGCTATATTCATAAGCCCTCAATTCTATTTTTTCTTTAACGTTTATCAGTATAGCACGGATAAATTTACCGTTTAAAATACTTAATCTTAATTAATAATTATTTGTATATAAGTATTTTGTGATATAATTTTTTCATAGATTATTAGAGATGTGGAGCGTAACATGATTACTGTTAAAGATGTAGAACACGTGGCTAAACTTGCCAGATTGGAATTAACCGAAGAAGAGAAAGAACTTTATACAAAGCAGTTAGGTGATGTATTAAAATATGTTGACCAGATGAATGAAGTTGATACTTCCAATGTTAAGCCTATGTGTCAGGTTATTGATTTTGTCAATGTAATGAGGGAAGATAAAGTTTATTACGAACAGACAAAAGAAGAATTGATGGCTAATGCTCCGGATGAAGAAAACGGATTCTTCAAAGTTCCGAAGATTAATTAAGATACTGCCCTCTTTTCAACAAAGAGGGTAAAATTTATTATTAAAATTATTTTCAGGGATAGCTTTTTACGGTTTGATATAAGGGGTGAAAAATGACAAAATATATTTTTATAACAGGCGGTGTTGTTAGTTCTTTAGGAAAAGGAATTATTGCGGCATCTTTAGGAAAACTTTTGAGAGCAAGAGGTTTTTCTGTTATTAATCAGAAATTTGACCCTTATATTAATGTTGATCCGGGAACAATGAGCCCTTTTCAGCATGGAGAAGTTTTTGTAACAGATGACGGTGCTGAAACTGATTTGGATTTGGGACATTATGAAAGATTTACGGATACCGATTTAGGTAAATTTAATAATGTAACTTCCGGAAGTGTTTACCAAAAAGTTATAGAAAAAGAACGCAGAGGCGATTATCTCGGGGCAACCGTTCAGGTTATTCCGCATATTACAAATGAAATAAAATCGAGAATTCTCGGGGCAACAAAGCAGTTTAAACCTGATTTTCAGTTAATTGAAATCGGAGGGACCATAGGTGATATTGAAAGTTTGCCGTTTATTGAAGCCATAAGACAGTTTAAAACGGAAGTTGGAATTGGTAATGCTATATCTGTACATTGTACTCTGCTGCCATATTTGCCTACATCCGGAGAATTAAAGACAAAACCGTCACAGCATAGTGTTCAGGTATTGAGAAGTTACGGTATCCAGCCTGAGGTGCTTGTTTGTCGTACAACAAGAGCTATTCCGAAAACAGAAAAAGAAAAACTCGCTCTTTTCTGTTCTGTTCCGAAAGAAGCTGTTATTGAATGCAGGGATATGAAAAGTATTTATGAGGTTCCTATTGCTCTTGAAGAACAAAATATGGCTCATGTAATTCTTGATATGCTTAGAATTGAGGACAGAAAGCCGGATTTAAAAAATTGGATTAAACTTGTTGAAAATATTAAAAATCCGTCAAAAACCATAAAAGTAGCTATTGCCGGTAAATATACAAAATTGTCGGATGCTTATATTTCAGTTGTTGAATCGTTGAAGCATGCTGGTTATGCAGATGATGCAAAAGTAGAAATTAAATGGATAAATTCTGAAGAATGCGTTGATTATCAGGCATGCAAAGATTTAATGAAAGATATTCAGGCAGTTGTTGTTCCTGGAGGGTTTGGTGTTCGCGGAATTGAGGGAAAACTGAACGTTATTCGCTACGCAAGAGAAAATAATGTTCCGTTTCTCGGACTTTGTCTTGGAATGCAGTGTGCCGTTATTGAATACGCAAGACATGTTGTCGGAATTAAGGATGCAAATTCAAAAGAATTTGATGAAAATGCTCAAAATCCGGTTATTGATTTAATGATTGAACAGAAAAATGTTCACGGTTATGGCGGAACTATGAGGCTCGGTGCTTATGAATGTATTTTGAAAAAAGGGTCAAAGGCTCATAAAGCTTATGGCAAAGATAAAATTTCTGAACGTCACCGTCATAGATATGAAGTTAATAACGAGTATATAAAACCGCTTGAAGATGCAGGGCTGGTATTTTCCGGCATGTCGCCTGACGGAATGCTTGCTGAAATTGTTGAAATTCCGAAACTTGATTGGTTTGTTGCTTCACAATTCCATCCGGAATTTAAATCACGTCCGGAAAGACCTCATCCTCTTTTTAAAGGTTTGATAGATGCTGCTTTGAAGAAAGTTAAATAGATGAAAAAGTATCTGAAAGCAATAAGAAAAGCTTTTTTGAAATCAATGGCAGTTGATTGGTTTGATTTTTTGTATCTGCATAGCAGTGTTCCTGTTGCTAAAAATATTAATCATGATACGTGGATTGATTATCTTGTAAAACTTACTGATAAAGAAGGAATGAGAGTTCTTGAAATCGGCAGTCGGGAGGTTGTGAATTCTTCATTTCGGAGCAGGTTTAAGCATGCTGAATATGTCGGCTTTGACTATTATTCCGGTGATAATGTTGATGTAGTCGGCGATGTGCATAAATTGTCGACATATTTTGACAAAAAATTCGATTTAATTTTCTCTGAGGCTGTATTTGAGCATCTTGCTATGCCGTGGGTTGTAGCAGAAGAAATAGTAAAGCTGCTTAATGTCGGCGGGTATGTTTTTCTTGAAACTCATTATAGTTTTTCTTCACATGAAAGACCATGGCATTTTTTTCAGTTTAGTGAAAATGCATTGAAAATATTGTTTAATCCGCAGTTGGGGATAGAATGCATTGAAGCCGGATGTTCAAATCCTATTGCAGGACGTTTTACAAGATATGCATCAAAATATTTAAGGAATAATCCGGTTACCGGCTTATATTGTCACAGCGAATTCTTGGGAAAGAAAGTTCGTGAAGTAAATGATTTTGACTGGAAAAAAGTTAAACTTGAGGATATTGTTGCCAATACGGTTTATCCGGAGCCGGAAAAATAATAATGATAATATCTCTAATATTTTAATAACTATTTCTTGACGATGTTTTTTGTTCGTTGTATCCTTATAAGGCAGTATAGTGATATTGTTTGGGGAAATTTTCAATGGAAGAGAATAATAATTTAAAAAGATTTACAACAGCTCAATTTTTGAATTTTTGTCTTGGCTTTTTCGGACTTCAATTTGCCTGGCAAATGAGAATAATTTTATCAGGTCCTGTTACGGAAGGTCTCGGGGCTTCTCCTTTTATTTACGGTTTAATATGGCTTGCAGGCCCGTTTACAGGTATGGTTGTCCAGCCTTTAATCGGTGCATTAAGTGATAAAACAGTTTCCCCGTTCGGAAGAAGAAGACCGTATCTTCTGGGTGGAGCTTTACTGGCTTCGATTGCTCTTTGGATATTCCCGAATTCTGAATATGTTGCAAATGCTATTCATAATGTAACAGGGTTGCATTTACCTGCTTGTACGGCATTGTTAATTGCCGCAGTTATGATTTGGATTATTGATGCGTGTGTAAATGTTGCTCAGGGGCCTTATAGAGCTTTAATCCCTGATGTAGTTGTTCCGGAACAACATTCTATCGCTAATTCCTATATAAGTCTTGCAATCGGTTTGGGTTCTGTCGTTGCAGCAGGAACTGCTCCGTTTTTAAAGTGGGCTTTTAATTATCAAATGTCTATTCCGGCTCAATTTATTATGGCAGCATTAGCTTTTACACTGGGTATGCTCTGGACCTGTATTACTATAAAAGAGCATCAGACCAAAAAAGATATGATTAAAGATGTTGCTACTGCTGAAATTAAGGAAGATACTTTCATTGATGCTTTAAAAAACTTCTTTGCACTTTCTCCCGAAGTTTCTAAAATCTGTATAATGCAATTTTTTACCTGGATTGGTACTATGTGCATGATGATTTTTTTCACACAGTATTCAGTCCATACAATTTATTCCGTTCCTGATTTGAGTTCAGTTAGTGATGAAATTTCAAATTATTATGCAAATGCAACTTTAATCGGTACTAATTTTTCATCAATCTGTTTTGCAATATTCAATCTGATTTGTTTTCTTGTTGCTATTCCGATTGGTGTTTTATCTGCCAAGTACGGTAATAAGAGGGTGCATATAATTTCGCTTATAACAATGATTCTGGCATATCTTGGCATGGCTTTTTCCAGCAGTCCGAAAGTTGTTGCTTTTATGATGGGTGTTGCGGGTATAGGTTGGGCAAGTATTTGTGCTTTACCGTTTGCGATGCTCTCACAGTATATTAAAAAAGGCACGGAAGGTTCTGTTATGGGTATTTTTAATATCTTTATCGCAGGTCCGCAGGTATTTGTTTGTACTCTTGTTGCCTGGTTTATTTCTAAGTGTATAATTAAATTAGATGACGGTTTGATTAATTATCACTGGGAATATGTATTTATTGTCGGTGCTATATGTCTTGCAGTTGCGGCTCTTATTACACATTCTGTTAAAGAAAAAAGGGAATAGATTTTGGACAAGGAAATAGAATTAGCTGAAGAAAATAAAAAGAAACGAATACTCTTGATTTATCCGCCATCTCCTGTTATGAACAGAGAAGACCGTTGCCAGCAGCCGACAAAAGAGTTGATTGTCATTCCTCCGCTTCCTCCGACTGATTTAATGTATCTTGCGGCAGTTGCTGAGCAGGAAGGTTTGGAAGCAAAGATTGTTGATTATAGTCAGGGTGGTGATTTGGAAAAAGATTTGAAAGAATTTAAACCTGATTACCTTGTTGCTAATGTGGCTACTCCTACTTTCAAAAATGATGTTTCAGTAATGACGATAGCAAAAGAAATTTGTCCTGATATTGTCACTATTGCCAAAGGTGCGGCATTTTTGACTGTTGCTTTTGAAGTTATGTATTTTCAAAAAGATTTGGATATAATAATTTGCGGCGAACCGGAAGAAACTTTGAAAGAGATTGTTCGGGGAAATCCTTTTGAAAGTATTAAAGGTATATATTACAGAGATGATATAAGGGTTAAATTCACAGGTGCAAGACCTTTTATTGAAGATTTGGACAACCTTCCATTTCCTGCACGTCATCTTGTTGATAATAATTTATACAGACGTCCCGATAATAATAAAGTTCAGGCTGTTATTAAAGTTTCGAGAGGTTGTCCGTTCCATTGCTTCTTCTGTCTTGCAACTCCGGTTTCCGGGGCAAAGGTGAGAAAACGTTCCCCTGAGAATATCGTTGAAGAAATTAGAGAATGTGTAGAAAAATACGGAATTACAAATTTTGTCTTCTGGTCAGATATTTTCAATATTGATAAAGATTGGACAATGAACCTGTGTCAAAAAATTATAGATAGCGGACTTAATATTACTTGGTCGGCAAATACAAGAGCTGACACTGCAGATGAAGAAATGGCTCAAAAGATGTATGAGTCCGGATGTCGTCTTGTTAGCATCGGCGTTGAAAGCGGTTCTCAGGAAATGCTTGATAAAATTGGAAAGAAAATTACGCTTGACGATGTTAGATTGACAGTTAAAATCTTTAAAAAAGCGGGTATAAAAATATACAACTATTTTGTCATAGGCCTTCCTTGGGAAGATGAGGATACTGTTGAAGATACCATTGATTTTGCAATAGAGCTTGACAGTGATTTTATTAGTTTCTATACGGCTACACCTCTGCCGGGTACAAGGTTTTATGATTATGCAAAAGCAAACCGGTTGATTGATTCGGATACTTCTTTTTCAAGTGCTTATTTCTATCCGTCTGTTAATACTCACTATCTGAGTAAGGATAAAGTCTTTGAACTTCATAAGAAAGCTGAAAAACGATTTTATTTAAGACCGTCTTATATTTTCAAAACTCTTATCGGTATTAAATCTTTTGAAGAATTTAAAAATTATTTCAGAGCTGGAATGAATTTACTTCTTAGAAAGTAATTTAATATCTTTTAAAATGATTTCATATTCCAGTGATTCAGCGATATCATAAACTTCACTAAATTTAAGTGTCTGATTTTTCAATTTGTTATAAAATCCTGAGTATGAATTACTGTAACCTTTTTCGTCATGGAGTTTTTGTAAAAGTTTCCTCAAAGACATCCCTCTGTATATTGTTAGTGTCTTAATAAAATTTATTAACGGCATATCGCGAAACTTATAGTCCATACTTTAATTC
>JADIND010000209.1 GCA_017694215.1 Candidatus Scatousia excrementipullorum
TAATTAAAGTAAAATATAAAGGAAAAAGAAAATGAACCCTATTATTGAAGAATTAGAAAAACCTTATATGGAAAAAGAAGTTCCGGACGTAAATCCGGGTGATACCGTAAGAGTATTTGTAAGAATTGTTGAAGGTAACAAAGAAAGAATTCAGGCTTTTGAAGGTACTATTATTAAAAAGCATGGTTCAGGTATCAACAAAACTATCACTGTAAGAAAAGTATTTCAGGGTGTTGGTGTTGAACGTGTATTCTTACTTCACTCTCCAAGAATTGAAAAAATCAACATCGTAAGACGCGGTGATGTTAAACGTGCTAAATTGTACTACTTGAGAGAACGTTCAGGTAAAGCTACAAGAATTAAGGAAAAAATTGAAAAGAAATAAAACTCATATTCACTGGTATCCCGGCCACATAGCTAAAGCCGAAAGAAAACTGAAAGAACAGCTTTCTTTAGTGGATGCAGTGATTGAAGTAGTTGATGCAAGACTTCCCAAGTCAAGCATGTACAATAATATTACGGGGCTTTTAAATAATAAGCCCCGTTTAATTTTGCTCAATAAATCAGATTTAACCGACAAAAACGAATTAAAAAAATGGATTTCTTTTCTTGAAAAAGAGTTAAATGCACCTGTTCTGCTCTCGGATGCAAAAAATTCAAAAGATTTAAATCTTATAGTAAAAAAGGCCGTCGAACTCTCTGAACCGAGAATTCAGGCACTTATGAAAAAAGGACTTTTAAGACGCCCCGCAAGAGTTATGGTTGTCGGGATGCCAAATGTAGGAAAATCCAGTATTATTAACAAATTAACCCGTTCATCTAAAACTAAAATCGGTGCAAAAGCTGGTGTGACACGACAGCAGCAGTGGGTTAGAATTAACCCGCAGCTTGATTTGCTGGATACACCCGGAATAATTCCAATGAAACAGGAGAATCAGGAAGCCGCAATAAAACTGGCATTTGTAAACTCCATATCTGAAAATGCATACTCTAATGAACCTGTTGCCCAAGACCTTCTTGACCTGCTTGATGAAAAATATTCAGATACCGTCAGAAAATATTACAATGTTGAAACAAACGAACTTACACTTGAAAACATTGCCATTTCCAGAAACTGGATTATTTCAGGCGGAAGCCCTGATATAACAAGAGCGGCTGCATATGTGCTAAGGGATTTCAGAGAAGGAAAAATCGGGAAATTTATTCTTGATGACATGGAGGAATAAATGGAACTTACAAAAGATTCTCACATAATAAAACTTTTTGCATATGATTTATTCTATAAAAATCATATAATTATCGGTACTGATGAAGCCGGAAGAGGCCCTGCAGCAGGCGGAGTTTTTGCAAGTGCGGTGTGCTTTCAGGAACGTTCAAGGAAGTTGGTGGAAGAGCTTTCAATCTTAAATGACAGTAAGCAGCTTTCAAAGAAAAAAAGAGAAACTCTTTATAATATTATAAAGGATGCCACAATAAATCACACAGTTTGTGTTGAAGTTGATGAAATTGAAAAGATAAACATATTAAATGCCTCATTGAAGGCAATGAAACTTGCTGTTGAAGATGTGCTGAAACGAGCATCTCTTACAGATGCACTGGACGGAAATCTGTCTAAGTTTCTTGTACTTGTGGACGGAAATAAGATGATAAAAGATTTTAATTTATGTTCGCAAAAATGGGTCGTAAAAGGAGATTCAAAATCAGCATCAATAGCTGCTGCAAGCATACTTGCAAAAGTTACAAGGGATAGATACATGGAAAAGCTGGATGCGGAATTCCCGCAATACGGCTGGGCAAAAAACGCAGGATACCTTACGAAAGAACATATAGACGCCATTGATAAATACGGACTTACTAAATATCACAGACCGTCATTTTTAAAGAAACACTTTGAAGAGAAAGAACAGAAACAGTTAAGTTTATTCCGGTAAATAACTGAAAAAGAGGGCAAACTTACCCTCTTTTTTATATAAAATCTCAGATTAAGCCTCAAATAATTTATGAAGTCTTGCTCTGATGTCATTCTCATCAAGTTCGTTGGTAATTGTATTTAAATCGATTGCCATTTGATAGTAGTGAGCGGCATCGTTGGTGAAATCAAGCATCTGGCTTGCACGTCCTGCATTAAAATATGCAAGAGTATAGCTTTCATTAAGTTCTATTGCCTGTTCAAAATATTCAAGAGCTTCCTCCGCATCACCAAGCCCGTCAAGATAAATAATACCGAGATTGTTATGAGCAAAAGCATTATCCGGATTGAGTTCTATTGATTTATGATAAGCAACGAGAGCTTCCTCCACGTAATCCTTTTCCCATAAAGCAATTCCGGCTTTAGAATACCCTCTGTAATTTTCCGGATCCAGAGTTATTGCATCACAGTATGTTCTGATAGCTTTTTCCAAATCATATTGAGCCATATAAACATCACCGAGTGCAATATATAATTCATAATTGTTTGGATCAAGAATAATTCCTGCCTGATAAGTTGCAACAGCAGCTTCAATATTTCCTTTATGTTCTGCATAAATTGAACCAAGAGCCTGACATACAATAGCTGTCCACTCATCATCAGGATTGATGGCAATGGCCTTTTGGTAATGCTCTATTGCGTCATCATAAAGCTCTGCCTTTGAATAAGCATAAGCAAGAGAATTATTATAAAAAGGATTTTCTTCATCTCTTTCAAGTGCAAGCTTGAATGCACTGATTGAATTAATTTTATCTTCTTTTTTCAGATATAAATGTCCCAGTTCATAATAAATTCTTGCGGTATCAATATCAAATTCAAGCAGTTTTTCATAACAGTCAATGGTTTCTTCCGTATTTTCAGGGAAATATGTTTGCAAAACAGTTGCAAGCTTAATTAAAACTTCCCTGTTCAAAGGATTTGACTCAAGAACTTTTTTATAACAATCAACAGACAGCTCCAAATCGTTATTTTTCAGTGCTAAATCACCCATTTTGTTGTAGAAAATTTCACCGTGGCATGTTTCCATTACAGCTTTCTTATAGATATTTTCAGCCGCAGGATAGAGTTTAAACTTTTCAAGAAATTTGCCGACAGTATTAAAGGTAAACACGGAAAAATCATCAGAAATATTCTTATAGAACATTTTTAAAGACGGTCTATCCCATGCGAGCATCAAACTTCCGGAGAGAAAATAATAAACAAATTGCAAATAATCACCGAAAGAACCCTCCTGCGAATTAATTTTCTGCAAAATAGCCTGAGATAAAACTAATCTTGGTCTTGCAGATTTCAACTTACCCATTTTGACAGCAGACTTAAACTCAGCCATAGCTTCAGGGTAATTTTCAGCCATATTCATAAAAAAGCCCGCATACATATGAGCATTCATATTATCAGGAGCCAGCGAAACTGCGGTTTTACACTGGTCAATCGCAGCATTTACGCTTATCTGCCCTTGCTCCCACATAAGGCTCGCTAACCTGTAATAAGTTTCCGGTATTTCAGGATCATACTTAACAGCATCTATATAATTGTTAATAGCTTCCTGCAAATCTTTATTATCCTGCTTGATTAAATATTTCTCATGTGCAATCCTTGCTTTTTCCAAAAAGGCTTTAGCTTTTTCAGTCTTTTCCGACTCGTTTTTTATAACCACAGGTTGTATTAAAATCTGTTCTGACATTATGAGCTCCAAATAAAATGTGTATATATATTTAATCGATAAATATAATCCGGAACTTTATTAAATACACAAAATATCATCCAAATGTATTAGATATTCAGCTAATCTTTACAACTAGACGTAAAATTTAAATATTAATTTTTGTAAAGAAATAATATTCATATAGCAATTATATATTTAGAAAATACTTTATATTAGTGTAAGCAATATCGATTAAATAAACACGAGACATAAAACATACAC
>JADIND010000210.1 GCA_017694215.1 Candidatus Scatousia excrementipullorum
GTACAGTTTTAATGTTTCGTCAATTTCTTCATTTGTTAATTCTTTAGTTTGATTAAATTGTTCAAGGTTGAAGTTTTGAGTTAAATTGTTCATAAAATTCACATCAACAATAATGGTTTTATCATTTAGTGAATTATAGATTTCATAGCCTTTTAACGCATAGGAAAAATCTGTATCCCGTTCTGCCAGTTCTTTCCATTTCTGAATCCAATCATTAATATCAGCATGTTTTTTACAGTGTAATATGGCTTTTTTTACAATAGAATGCGGAAACTGAAAGAAATCATGAATCCCTATGTTATACTGACAAACATAAAATCCGTAGCCTTTGTCGGTCATTTTCTGTTTTATATAAGTTTCGGGACGATTGTCCAGATAGCCGCCATCTGCATATTTAACAGCTTTTTTTAACATCTTTGTATTGTATAAATGGCAGCCGACCTCCCTGTATATTTGTGAATATTTGTCGAAAAGTTTGCCCTCAAAACAGTAGCTTTTCGGATTTTTTTTGAGAAATATATCTGCGGCTTCTATAAATTTGAAAATTTCGTTTTTGAATAGAAAAACATCTGCATCTATAGCAAGTGTCCATTTCTTTTTTCGTTTTATTCCAATCTTGAAAGTTTCTTTAACAGCTTTTGAAAATGGTGTTACATTTTTTACGGAAAATACATTTTCCTCTCCAAAAATGTTTTTTAAATACTCGATACATTTCTTTTCACTTCTTTCTCCGACAGAACGGACTACTACCGTTATGTTTTTTGCCATACTGTTTCCCTTTCCCTAATTTGTGCCAGAATAAAACGGGTCAGAGTACAAAAAAGTACTCTGACCCGTAAAAAGTTATATAAAAATATTAGTTAAAAGGCACGAAAACAGGGAAAGACAGCTAGTCTTGCCCCCCCCCCCTATCTGTAAGCCTTTTGTAGTCTGTGTTTTCATACTTTCTCCAAAAATTAATTCGTTATTTTTATTATAAACAATAATCCTTATTTTTCAATATATTTTATTAATTCCGGCAGAATTTCAAAAGTATCACCTACCATGCCAAAATCCGCTATGTCAAATATCGGTGCATTTTTATCGGAATTTATTGCAATAATTTTTTCGGATTTATCCATACCGATTGTGTGCTGGATTGCTCCGGAAATTCCGCAGGCTATATATAATTTAGGAGTGACAGTTTTTCCTGTTTGTCCGACCTGCATTTCATGCGTGGCAATTCCCATTTCAACCGCAATCCTGCTTGCTCCGACGGCAGCCCCGATTTTATCAGCAAATTCTTTTAATAGTTTAAATCCGGCTTCATTTTTCATTCCTCTGCCGCCTGCAACAATAATTTCAGCACTGTCAAGTTCGTTTATTTCCGTGCTAAGTTTTTTGTGAAATTCCAGAATTTCCACATTTTTAGGCGTATTATCAAGATTAATTTCTTTATAAATTATTTCTGCGGGTTTCACATAATCTTTTTCGGCCGGTTTGAATACTTTAGGTCTGACTGTTGCCATTTGCGGAAAATTTTTGCAAAGAATAGTTGCCATAAGCTGTCCGCCAAATGTCGGGCGGGTAGCTGCAAGCTGACCTTTTTCGTTTATATCAAGGCCTGTACAGTCTGCGGTTAAGCCGGTATGGAGGGCTGTTGAAATTCTCGGGGCAATATCTCTTCCCTGATTTGTTGCTCCGATTAACATAATTTCCGGACGGATTTCTTTCACCACAGTAACTGCTGCTACTGTAAAATAATCAGTAGAATAGGTTTCAAAATTGTCACCTTCAACTGTATAAATTTTATTTATGCCGCTATTCGCAAATGCTTCTCTGTAATCTGCAGCAAGTCCTCGTTTTGAAATTAAAAGTGCATTAACTTCAGCATCACCAAGCTTTTGAGCAAGTTCCTGTGCCTTGTTTGCAAGTTCAAAAAAAACTGTATGTATATAATTATCTCTTGTGACTTCAGCGTAAATAAGGATTTCTTTAGTCATTTAATCCTCCGCACATTTTTATTTGTTCAGCCAGTTCTTCGATGGTTGAACAGTACTGGCATTGCGTATCTTTTGGAGCCGGTCTGAATGCTTTACTTACATAAGTAGGTGAGCCTTTTAAGCCGACATCTTCCGAAGATAATCCCAAATCTTCAAATCCGTAAGTCTTTATTTCAAAATTTTGTGCTTTGGTTATTCCGTTAATTTTTGCTCTTGTCGGCTCAAATGTGTCTTTCAAAACACAAATTAATGCAGGAAGTTTTACTTTGACAATTTCTGTTCCGTCTTCAAGTTCTCTGCGGACAGTTAAAGTGTCTTCTTCATAAGAGATTATTTCCTGAACATAAGTAATTTGAGAAATATCCAGCGTATTTGCAATGCTCGGGCCTGTTTGAGCAGTATCGCCGTCTATTGCAAATTGACCGCAGATAATTAAATCAAAATCAGGAATTTTTGTTTTAATGGCTGTTCCTATTGTTTTTCCGGTTGCGTAAGTGTCTGCTGCCGCAAATTTTCTGTCAGTTAACAATATTGCATTGTCAACCCCGACAGCGATAGCTTTTTTCAGCATATCAACAGCTTGAGCCGGCCCCATAGAAAGAGCCGTTATCTCAATATTTTCATAAGACCTTTTTAGTTTTAGTGCAGATTCCATAGCATAAACATCATAAGGGTTTATGATACTTTCCAACCCTTCACGCTGAATGGTATTATTTTCAGTCCACTTTATATCGGAAGTATCCGGAACCTGCTTGATGCATAGTACAATTTTCATATTTTATTATACAATCCGTTTTTTTGTAACCTGTTTAGAGTTAGCTTCCAATAATGCATTATACGCCATAATGTACATTGAACATTTCCTGATATTCGGAATATACCATGCACACCGTTCCTGAGTGCATACCATATCAACATCTTTGCCCACACTCATTAACGGACAAAACGGAATTCCTTTTTTAATATCCGCCATTACTTTTCTCCTTCTTATTTTAAATACCTATCGGGCTTGTTTTAACAAGTTGCAATTTTCGTCGCGTTTTCTTTCTTGATCTTTGTAAATTTTTGTTCTGTTAATAACTTCATCAAAATCAATTTTATGAGCATCAAAGTCAGGGCCGTCAACGCAGGCAAATTTTACTTCTCCGCCGACCGTTACACGGCATGCTCCGCACATTCCTGTTCCGTCAACCATAATAGGGTTCATGCTGGCTTCGGTATAAATACCTTTGTTTCTTGTTAGTTCAGCAACCGCTCTCATCATAGGCATAGGACCGATGGCAATGGCATAATCAATTTTTTCCTGATTCATTAATTTTTCCAATACCTGAGTTACGAATCCTTTTTCACCCAGTGAGCCGTCATCTGTTGTTATAAACAATTCTGTACAGGCATCTTTCATTTTGTCAGCCCAGAAAATTAAATCTTTATTTCTTGCACCCATAATCATATAAACTTTGTTTCCGGCTTCTTTGAAAGCTTTTGCAATTAAATAACAAGGTGCAGCCCCGTAACCTCCTGCAAGACAAACAACGGTTCCGTATTTTTTGATATGGGTAGGCTTGCCGAGAGGCCCCACAATATCGGCTATTTCATCTCCGACACCAAGGGATGCTAGACGTTTTGTCGAATAACCGACAGCCATAAATACTAAGGTTAATGCACCTGTTTCTTTGTTAACATCTGCAATGGTAAGCGGAACGCGTTCTCCGTTTTCATCTGCTCTGAAAATAATAAACTGACCTGCTTGAGCATTTCTTACAACGTAAGGTGCATCTATTGTTATTTCATATTGGTTCGGACAAATTTCTTTTTTTGATAAAATTTTATATCCCATTGTTTATCTCTCCTTATTAACTTATGAGAATATTATACACAAATGAATTTCCATAATCAAGATTCGCGAAAATTTAGGAAGCGGATATTTAGAAATGTAAAAACTTTTGTATATTAATGCAATTTTGACTGGAAAAAATACTTTATAAAATTACGGGGATTATTTTAAATTGGGATATTATCAATTCAAATAATTGTACGGGGTAAAAGAAAAATTTCTCAAATAAGATATATTATGTAATGGATGTGCAATTTAACACCGGGGCTAAGATTTTAAAATCTCAGCCCCGGTTGTATGCTTTTTATTTTAATATTTACTTTACAATATTTTTTGCTTTATCTATAATTTTCGTAAATTGAAATTTAATTACAGGTGAGACATGAGTAAATATTTATTAGAAATAGGAACGGAAGAGTTACCGTACAGATTTATACCGCAGGCTATAGAACAGCTGCGTAACGGTTTTGAAGGATTTTTAAACAATAACAAAATAGGGTTTGAAAAAGTTGATGTCTATGCGACTCCTAGACGTCTTGCTGTTATTGTGAGCGGACTTGTTGAAAAAAGTGAAGATGAAGTAAAAGTCGTAAAAGGTCCTGTTGCAAATATTGCCTATGACTCAAACTGTAATCTGACAAAAGCCGGTGAAGGTTTTGCTAAGAAAAACGGCGTTAACCCTGAAGATTTGTATGTGGAAGATAACTATGTGCATGCAAAAATCGTTGTTAAAGGTAAATCTATTGTTGAACTTTTAAAAGAAAATGTTCCGGTAATATTCTCTAAATTGCAAGGGGCTCACTTTATGAGATGGGGCTATAACGAGCAGAAATTTTCACGCCCTATTAAATGGATTGTTTCAATTCTTGATAAAGAAGAAGTGAAAATTAAAATTATTGATAAAGAATCTTCAAATGTTTCACGCGGTCACAGATTTGCCCAGCAAAATGTTTATATCAACAATCCTGATGACTATGTTGAAATTATGCGTAACTGCTGTGTAATTGTTGACCAGAATGAGAGAAAACAAATTATTGTTGAAAAGGCAAAAGCAGAAGCGGCCAAGCTTGGTGCAGAACCTTATTATACAGAGGATTTGCTTGATGAAGTTACTTTTATTACCGAATATCCGGTTCCTGTTACATGCGAATTTTCGCAAGAGTATTTGAAACTTCCGGAGGAACTTGTAGTAACGGTTATGGCTGTTCATCAAAGATATTTTGCCCTTTATAAAGACGGAAAGTTAATCAACAAATTTATTACAATGACAAATTATATTGGAGATGAATTTGCAAATATAAAGGCCGGTAATGTACGTGTTATTAAAGCCCGTCTTGATGATGCCGTATTCTTCTTTAACGAAGATACCAAAAAACCTTTAGCTGATTATGTGGATGAGTTAAAAGGCGTAACATTCCAAAAGGGTATGGGTTCTGTTTATGACAAAACTCAGAGAATTATTTCTCTGTCAAAAGATATTGCCAGAGAATTAAATGTTCCGTCAAAAGATATTGAAAGAACTGCTCTGCTATGTAAAGCCGATTTGGTAACGCAGCTTGTGTTTGAGTTTACTGAACTTCAAGGTTATATCGGTTCTGATTATGCAAGAGTTTCCGGAGAAACCGAAAATGTTGTTGAAGGAATTAAAGAACACTACTTCCCGCTTAATGCAGAAAGTGAAACTGCAAAAGGTATTGAAGGGCAGGTTGTAGGAATTGCCGATAAGGTTGATACAATTTGTGCAGTATTTGCAGACGGTAAAAAGCCTACTGGCTCTTCTGATCCTCTAGGAGTCCGCCGTGCTGCTTTAGGTATTATCAGAACAATACTTGATAATAATTTAAAAATTAATGTTGCGGAATTAATCAAGAAAGATATGCTGTTATTGCCGGTTTCGGTTGAGTCTGATGATAACAAAAATGCTTTGCAAAAAATTGCGGACTCTGTTAAGAAAAATGTTGCAAGACTTGTTCCGCAGCAATGTCCGCAGGAAATTAACGATTTCTTTGTTCAAAGATTAATTATTTTCCTCGGTGATAAGTATGCTAAAAATGTTCTTGAGGCATGTGCTTCCAACAAAAATCCTATGGAAAATCTTTCGGATTATATTGAAAGAGTTAAAGTTGTGTCAGGTTTGAATAATCCTGATTTGCTGGAATGTGCAAATCGTGTTATAAGAATATTGAAAGACGATTCAAAAACTTCAGTTAACAAAGATTTATTCAAGGAACCATCCGAGGGCATGCTCTACAGAGAAATCCAAAATATTAATGAAAATGTTGATTATGCTGCTTATTTAGATCAGTTAATATTAATCAATCCTGCTGTCGGAAAATTCTTTGAGGATGTTCTTGTCATGGATAAGGATGAGAAGGTTAAAGAAAACAGGCTTGCTTTGTTAACAATGTTAAAGAAAAAGTACGAAAAATTAACAGATTTTAGCAAGCTATAATTGCAATTTAGCGGTTTGTAACAATTTCTAAACAATTAATAAAAAAAAGTAAATTATTTTTTTCAGGATACTTTAAAATAATACAAGAAGGTAACAAATCCGATAATCAAAAGTGTAGAGGTTAATTATGTTAGACCGATTTAAAAATTTAAAAATTGTAAAAAAACTGAATGATACAATCAGTCCAAAATTACGCTGGTTAAAATTTTCAACAAGCGGAATGGATAAATCCTCTCCTGAATACATAAAAATGATTAGCGGAGTTGAGGACATACAGACAAATTCTGACGAACGCAGGCTGGAAGCAATGGTCAGAGAACAACTCAAGGAAGAGTTCCCGAATATTGAGAACATGAAATCCTATGAACTTCTTGTTGATGCAGTTATGCACAACTTAAAGAAAAAACAGCTTCAAGCCACAGAAGACCTTGATATCGAATAGGTCTAAGGAAAAAGGAGAAATTTCTCCTAATATCATAAGAAAAATAATACCCGAAATGAGGGTGTTATTTTTTTTTATTTAGAAATAAATTTGTGATAATTGAACATTAACAATATAAAATATGTTATAGGAAGAGAGCCTCCTTTAATAAAGGAGGTGTCACGAAGTAACGGAGGATTTTCTTTAGTTGCTCGGTTGCTTGCTTTATTGTTGTCCATTTTCTCTTTTTGTTGCGAGGCAAAAAGAGAAAATGGACGGAAAAGAGAAAAACCCGCTGTTATTACGGCAATGCTTCGCATTGCAAAATCAAAATGAAGTCGTGAAAAGCAAAAGCTTTTCACCTTTCAGCCTCGCTATAGTGCGAAAGCACACGCTCGGCGACCGGTCGCAGACCGGTTTAGGAAGGTGCGGAAACGTAGTTTCTGCTCACTCGTTCCGTTTGAATGCGGGTTTTTCTTTCTTTGGTTCATTTCTTTCTTTTTGCCTCGCAACAAAAAGAAAGAAATGAACATAAAAGGAACCTTTTACATAAAAAAGAAAGGTTCCTATAACATATTTTATGTGTTAATATAATTTAAAAAGAAAGGAGTTTTATATGACAACAATTATCGGGGTTAAATTAACAGACAGAGCAGAAAGTTCTATTGAATTTCAGCAAATTTTAACAAAATTCGGCTGCTCTATTCAAACACGTATAGGACTGCATCATTCGCAAAACGGTGTCTGCACCAATACCGGAATTGTGTTGCTTGATGTCGCTGATGATTGTTCAGAACTTATTGAAGAACTCTCTAAGCATTGGGCTGTTCAAACGATGAAATTTGACTAGTATTATTTTATAGTTTATTATTGAACTTATGATGAATGAGTATGAGAGATTGCAGAAAAGGCTGACCTCACAGCCTTTATTGGATATAATTGCTTCAGCAGATAATCTTTACAAAGAGAGCCGATTTGATGAAGCAATTAGCATGTATAATAATGTTTTAGTTCAATTAGATGAATCTTTTGCATTTGACAGGTGTGAATTATACAGAAAGATAGGCAACTGTTATTATGCACAGCAAAATAAGGACGGAGCAAGGAGAGCGTATGAAAAAACTCTGGACTACTGCACGACTAACGGCAGTATCTATGCTATTCTTGCTTACCTTTATTATTATGTCGATAATGATATTGCAATAGATTACTATACTAAAACTGTTGAAATTACTCCTACTGATGAGGTTTCTTTGTCCAGTAAATGTCTTACTATTTTAAAATCTCATAAGTACTCTCAAAAAATGATAAAAGAAACTTTTGAAAAGGATATGGAAAAATTTAAATCAATTATTATGAGAAATGAAACTCCATATTCTCACAGGGACAGAGATTTAAAAAATAAGAAAAAACTTCATATAGGGTATCTATCATCAGATTTTTATTCACATGCAATGATGCAGTTTGTGCTGCCGCTGTTGGAAAATCATGACAAAAATAAGTTTGATTTTACTTTGTATTCAACAACTAAAAAAACAGACCATGTAACAGAAAAACTTAAAAACCTCGGCATGCGTTGGCAGGATTGCAGAGAGCTTACAAATAAGCAGCTTGCAAAAGTTATATATGATGATAAGGTTGATATTCTTGTTGATTTGAGCGGTTTTACTCATTGCAGATGTTTTGCATTGTTCTACAAGCCTGCACCTGTTCAAATGCAGTATTTGGGTTTTGTAAATACAATGGGTATGAAAGACATTGATTATATTTTTGCGGATGATTATACAATCCCTAAAGATATGGCAAAATATTATACCGAGAAACCTCTCTATCTGAATACATGGATGCAGAGATTTGATTTTAATAAAGATGACCCGAAATGGCCGGCAATAAATGAATTACCTTATAAGAAAAACGGATATATAACATTCGGAAGCTTTAACTGTCCGTCAAAGATAAATGATTATACGATTGAACTGTGGTCAAAACTTTTGAAAAATGTGGAAAATTCAAAACTCCTCGTTTACAGAACCCAGATGACAAACGATGTAATCGAAAGATTTAAAGGCAAATTTGCAAAATTTGGTATAGGCATGGACAGATTGATATTTAATAATATGCCTTTCAGCGGTCCGCATTTTTATGTTTATCAAATGGCGGATATAGCTCTTGATCCTACTCCTTTTAACGGTTTGACCGTAACTCTGGAGTTAATTGCTATGGGCATACCGGTTTTGACACTTGCCGGAAAAAGCATGCAGTCAAGAGGTTGTGCAAGAATTAATAAGGCATTAAAACTGGATGACCTTGTAGCGGAAAATGAAGAACAGTATATCAAAAAGGCTCAACGTCTTGCTAAAAATATTTATAAGCTTGAAAAATACAGAAATACTTTGAGAGATACGCTTGCAAAATCAATACTGGTAACTGATAAAAAAGGTTTTGCAAAACATGTGGAAGACGCCTATTTGAAGGCATGGCAGACTTATTGTAAAACTTTGTAAATAAACTAGCAAAAAAAAATTTTCAGGGTTATTAATGTATAGGGACATTGAGATGATAAATCCTGTAAATACTTCACCGACAAATTTAATAATGCGATTTACGTCGCAAAATAATAAAGGAAGCGAAAAAAAATGCTTGCCGGGTAATCCTAATTACACCCGTACAAGCATTTTTTATGTAAATGATTTTCACGGGAAGGCCCAGAATATGGAAAGGGCAATAACTGCATTAAATGCTTTTAATAGAAAAGTTTCACCTGATACAGATGTTTTAAAACTGTCATCAGGTGATATTATGTTGGGTGAAGACAAAAAAATAAATACAGTCGCGAAATATTTTCTAAAATTTATCGGAGTTACGGCATCTGCAGTTGGAAATCATGAATGTGATATGAAGTCTAAAGATTTTGCAGAAATGACTCAGGATATTAATTACAGCCTTCTTGCCTGCAATATGAAGACTAAAAAGCCTAATGCTCTGGCTCAAAAAGTTAAATCTTCAGTAATAGAAGAGCACAACGGTAATAAATACGGGATTATCGGAACTATGCCTTCTGATATATTATCAAGAATTAAGAATGATGTTCAGAGTGATTTGCAGATAGAGCCTGTAAGCATAAGAGAAACAATAAAAGATATTCAGACCGAAGCAGATAAATTAAAGCAGCAAGGCGTTAATAAGATAATCCTTCTTTCACACAGCGGTTACGGTTACGATAAAAAGATTGCAAGAGAAACCGACGGAATTGATGTAATTCTCGGCGGTCATTCTCATAATCTGCTGGAAGGTGTAAACCCGGGTGAAAATTTATTTACTTCAAAGAGCGGGGAACCTGTTATTATTACGCAGGCAGGCCGGGACGGGAAGCATTTTGGCGTGTTGAATCTGGAATTTGACGAAAACGGTATTATTAAAAAAGTGCAGAATAATGTGGATTCAACAAGAAAATTCTGTAGAAATGCAGCAGCAAAACAAGTTTTTGAAAGTATTTTAGGAAAACCGGAAGTTGTCGGAGTTATAAATACAGCACCGGGGCCTTTAAAAAATGATTTGATTGACCCTAGTCCGCTTGCAAACTTTGCACTGGATGCGATAAAAGAACGTTCCGGAGCTGATATTGCAATGGTAGTTGCAGCCAATATCAGAGGATATCTGGAAAAAGGCAGAGTTGATACGATGGCTATTTCTGAAATTTCACCGTTTAAGAATAAAATAATGAAAATAAATTATACGGAAAAAGAAATAGTAGATGCTTTGAAAGCTACCGCAAAATCAGTTAATAACAGAAGTAATAAGCCAGGAATAATGCATGTTTCGGGATTAAAATATGAAATTTCCAGAAACGGACAGATTTATAATTTGAGATTTGTGGACAGGGAAGGCAAGGAACATCCTATTGATGTTAATAATCCGAGAACCGACAAAACCTATCTCGTTGCCATAAACGATTTTTATGCGGCCGGAAATGACGATTTGCCGATGCTGAACAAACAGTTGCAGGCTGTTGAAAAATTTGATTATGACCTGAATGATTGTGTTGAATGGTTTATCAGAAATCATAAAGAACCCGTTGACATTATTGATGATGGCAGATTGAAGATAATTGATTAATAATTTATATTTTATGCTATACTTATTTTATGGAAACAGAATTAAAGCAGCTTTTAAATAACATTAAACCGCGTATTAAAAGTGCGAAGGAGTGTCTTTGACTTTGAGAGTTTGTCTGCAAAATTAGAGAAACTTGAAGCTCAAATGCAAGAGCCTGATGTCTGGTCAGATAAAAACAGAGTTTCAAAACTCGGTGCTGATATTAGAGAGATTAAAGATAATATTGCAAAGATTGAGAACTGGCAAAGTGCGGTAGAAGATGCCGCAGTTGCTGTTGAAATTCAGGATTCTGATTTGATAAAAGAAAGCTTTTCTGCATTAGAAAAAGTCGGGCAAGAACTGGATAAATTTGAAATAAGACTGATGCTCAGCGGGGAATATGACGAGGCTGACGCTATTTTGACTATAAATGCCGGAGCCGGCGGAACTGATGCACAGGATTGGGCAAGCATGCTTTTGCGTATGTATATGCGGTGGGCGGAAAACCGCGGCTGGAAGGTAGATTTATTGGATAAACTGGATGGAGATGAAGCAGGAATTAAATCTGCAACAATCAAAATAACCGGAAAATATGCGTTCGGCTATGCTAAAGCGGAAAAGGGTGTCCACAGGCTTGTCAGAATTTCTCCGTTTAATGCCAACGGTAAACGTCAGACAAGTTTTGCGTCAGTAGAAGTTTCACCTATTATTGCTGATTTTGAAAAAACTATCACAATTCCGCCGGAAGAACTTGAGATTGACACAATGAGATCGGGTGGAGCCGGCGGTCAGAATGTCAACAAAGTCGAAACTGCCGTCAGAATTCTTCATAAACCTACCGGTATTGTTGTTAAATGCCAGCAGGAGCGTTCACAGCTTCAAAATAAAGAAAATGCAATGCAAATTTTGGCCTCAAAGCTTCTTGCAATACGTCAGGCAGAGCATGAAAAGAAATTAGCGGAATTAAAGGGTGAAAATGTCGATATTAATTTTGGCTCACAAATTCGTTCCTATGTATTCCATCCTTATAAAATGGTAAAAGATCACAGAACCGGTTATGAAGTCGGAAATGTAGATGCCGTAATGGATGGAGATCTGGATGGTTTTATTGAAGCTTTTTTAAAACAAAGACATTAAATTTAACTTAGATTTTCGACTTTA
>JADIND010000211.1 GCA_017694215.1 Candidatus Scatousia excrementipullorum
TTAGCATCCTTTGCATTCAAAACGGAAAACGCCGGAGCCTGCGGATTTTTAAAAATTCTTGCCTTTGCCTTAAAATAATTGTCTAACCCTTTATGCCAATCGATATGATCCGGTGTAAAATTTGTCCAGACAGAAATTTGAGGCTGGAATGAAGGCGAGTACTCAAGCTGAAAAGAACTGCATTCACAAACAAAATAATCAATCGAAGTATCATCAACTAAGTCACAAGGAGGCTTTCCGTAATTGCCGCAAGGCTGTGCATTATATTCACTGCTCAAAATATGAGCGGTAAGAGCCGTTGTGGTTGTTTTTCCGTTAGTTCCTGTAATTGCAATAAACGGTTTTCCTGTCTGTGATGCCGCAAGTTCAATTTCGGAAATCACATGGATGTGTTCCTCATGTAATCTTTTAATAATATCACTGTGAGGCGGGATACCTGGACTAGTAACCGCGAGATACGAATCTTTTATAAATTCATCACTATGCCCGCCAAATTCTATTTTTATCCCCATAGAAAGAAGTTCCTCTTTTTTCTCCTTATCGTCGGCTTTTTCCTCTCTGTATTCCGTGATAAAAACATCCGCACCATGGCGGTTAAGATATTTTGCAGCAGCAATACCGCTTTTTGAAAAACCCAATATTAAAACTTTCCTGTCAAACCAATTTGTTAACATACTAAATTATACCTCTGCCTGTTAAATAAAACAAAGCCAACGCAATAACAGCAAAAAGTGCTGAAACTAATGCAAATACAGCTACGATTTTCTTTTCACTCCATCCGCAAAGTTCAAAATGGTGGTGAATAGGTGACATCTTAAAAACTCTTTTACCCGTAGTTTTGAAACTGGTAACCTGAATGATAACAGATAAAGTTTCCAGAACAAATATACCACCTAAAAAGATAAGCAAAAATTCAAATTTGCCTATAACAGCAAGCGTGCCCAGTAATCCTCCGATAGCCAGAGAACCAGTATCTCCCATAAAGACCTGAGCTTTAGGCTTATTGTACCTCAAAAATCCAAACAAAGCACCTGCAACCGTTGCCGCAATAATGGCAACTTCAACATGTCCGCTGAATAAAGCAATTACAGAAGCCCCTGCAAAAGCAAATACACCTGTAGAAGCAGCAAGCCCGTCCAGACCATCCGTAAGATTATATGCATTTGAGGCTCCGGTAATTACAAAAATTGCAAATAACGGATATAACCACTTTAGATTAATCACATACGAACAAACAGTAAGGTGTGTTCCCTGTGAATAAGTCATCATAACATACATTGTAGGTAATAAAGCTATTGCAATTTGACGAAGCAACTTGCCTTTTGCAGACAACCCGTCGTTAGCCTTTCCTTTAATCTTTAAATAATCATCCTGAAAACCTGCAAAAGTATAGAATACCAGAGTAATTAAAACTATAAGAGCCTCTGTTGATGCACGCTGAGCCAGCAGCAACACTATTATTGATGCAATAATTATGGCCAAAATAATAAAAACTCCGCCCGTTGTCGGGGTTCCCTGCTTTTGTGCATGAGCTTCGGGGGCACAATCTTTCACATACTGGCCAATCATTCTTTTCTTTAAAAAATCTATATATGGCACGCCGAACAATAAACATAAAATCATTGACAGCAGAAATGCCACAGCTAACATTATCATACTCTGACCTCTCCCTTAAATTTTTCAATAATCTTTTCAAATTTCATACTGCGTGATGCCTTTAAGAATATTGTATTCCCTGCATCTATATAGCAAGCATAAATTCAGCCGCTTCTTCGTTATTTTCAAAATTCTTTACATAAAAACCTTTTTCTTGCAAAGGAATTCCTATTTTTTCAGCAAGATGACCGACAGTTAAAAATTTACATGTTTTTGGTGCAACAGTTGATAAATATTCTCCGACCTGTTTATGTAATTCCTGTTCAGACTCACCGAGTTCGCCCATATCGCCGAGCACAACAACCGGATTTTTATAAAGTTGAACAAAAGCGGAAACTGCTGCTTTCATGGAATCCGGATTTGCATTGTAACTGTCGTTTATAACTTTATAGCCGCGAATGTCCTGAACTTCCCAGCGTTTCTCAATAGGTTTGTAAGAAGCAAGCCCCTTTCTAATCTTTTCATAACTCATACCGAGCTTATATGCCAGAGTTATAGCAGAAAGCGAATTTTCTATATTATAATCACCTTCAACATTAAGTTCGTATTCTTTTCCATTATAAATATAACGTGAATAAGAAGGTTTACGCTCCAAAACTTCAACATCATTTATGGAATAATATATCTTTTCACCGTCAAACTCTGCAAACTTCTTTATTCTTTCATTATTTTGTGCAATAAAGACTCCATCATTTTTTAAATATTTAACAATTTCGCATTTTGCTTTTGCAATATTATCCAGACTTCCCAATCTTCCGATATGAGCAGAACCGGTATTTGTGATAACAGCATAATCCGGTTCGGCATATTTTGAAAGCAATTCAATTTCACCAAAACCTCTCATACCCATTTCAACTATCAATACTTCACAATCCTCCGGCATAGAAAGTACAGTCTGGCAAAAACCTATTTCGTTATTATGATTTGAAAGAGTTTTATGTGCCTTAAAATGTTCCGATAAAACCGAGTATATCATTTCTTTGGTTGTAGTTTTACCGGAACTGCCTGTAACAGCAACCACTATCGGATTTTTCTTATTCCTGTAGAAATTTGCAAGCCTTAAATAAGTTTCAAGAGTATTTTTAACCTTAAAAACAATCATTGCATTTTCAGGGAAATAATCTTTTGTAATAAAACATCCGGCGGCACCTGACTCTATAGCTTTATCAAGAAAATCTTCTCCATCAAAGCTTACGCCTTTTAACGGCAGATAAAGTTCACCTTTTTTAATTGTTCTGGTATCTGTCGAGATATCAAAATCATCACTCTGTGAGATATTTTTTACTAATTCAGCTCCCGCAGCCTTCAAAATTTCATTTGAATTAAACATCATATTATCATGATACTTCAAAAAAAACGGATGAGTAAAAAGTTAATAAATATTAATACTACTTGACATGAGGCATTCAGCGTCGGATAATCATGTTACGTATTACTATGGGTAAATCGTTCAATAAAGCCGCAGTGGCGGAGCAGAGTAAAAGCCGATTCTGCTAAAAATCATGAAAGGCTAATAAAAGCTCATAATACACAAAGCCTAAAGGCTACGAAACCCGCAAGCGAAAGGAAAACACAATGTACGCAATAGTTGAAACCGGCGGAAAACAATACCCCGTTGAAGAAGGTCGTTACATCGACGTTGAATTACTTGATGCTGAAAAAGACAGCAAAATAGTTTTTGACAAAGTCGTTATGATTGTAAACGGTAAAAAATCTAAAGTAGGTCAGCCTTATGTTACAGGTGCGTCTGCAGAAGGTACTGTTTTGGCTCACGACAAAGCAAAAAAAATTATCGTTTTCAAACAGAGACCTAAAAAAGGCTACAGAAAAAAACAAGGCCACAGACAGCAGTTTACCAGAGTTATGATTAATAAAATCAGAACTTCCGCTCAGAAAAAAGCTGAAACTGCAGAAAACGCTGAAGCGTAGGCTTTCGACCTCTCCCCATCCGGGTGAGGAAGAATTTCTTAACAGGCTGAAAGCCGGTTCGGAAATTCGGGTAGGGATTTCAAAATAATGAATAGAACCCCTTCCAATAAACGAAACATACAAAAATAAAACAAAAGGAGAAATAAAATGGCACATAAGAAAGGTATGGGATCAACCCGTAACGGTCGTGACTCCGAAGCGAAGCGTTTAGGCGTAAAAAAATTCGGCGGAGAAATCGTTAAAGCAGGTAATATTTTAGTTCGCCAACGCGGAACTAAAGTTCACCCTGGCAACAACGTAGGTATAGGTTCTGATGATACTTTATTTGCTCTTATTGACGGTAAAGTTCAGTTTGAATCTCACAGACGTGACAGAAAACAGGTTAGCGTTTACGCTGTATAAGTTTTCTAAAATATTTAAC
>JADIND010000212.1 GCA_017694215.1 Candidatus Scatousia excrementipullorum
ATGTTTTCCCGCCGCAATCCGAAATTTTTGCCAATGTCTGCCGGCGTAAGTTTGTCGTACTTTTGCAGGCTGTTGCTAAACTCTTGCCTGCTTCAGGTTTTTAATAATGTTCTTTTGTGTTATGATTTAAAAAATTATAATATTCAGACTTGGAGAAGAAAATGATTGGTGAATTTATATCCGCAAACGGAATGATTATTTCAGGTGCAATCCTTTTGATTGCTTATATTTTTATAGCAGCAGAAAAAATTCAAAAATCAGTTGTAGCACTTGTCGGAGCATCATTAACAATGCTTCTCGGACTTTTGCCTTTTCACGGACATTTTGATGCGGCAAGTCAGACATACGAGCGTTCGGTTTTTGATTATATTGAATTTAACGTAATTTTTTTGCTAATAGGGATGATGATAATAGTGCATATTGCAGGAAAAAGCGGTGTTTTTAAGTGGATGGCGATTGAACTTTTGAAAATGACAAAAGGTCATCCGAAACTTGTTTTATTTACGCTTGCGGCGTTTACGGCAGTAGCTTCGGCGTTTCTTGATAATGTTACGACGGTTGTACTTTTGATACCGGTGACATTTGTTATTGCAAAGGAATTTGATACCGATCCGGTGCCGTTTTTAATAACAGAAGTTCTGGCATCAAACATCGGCGGAACAGCTACCCTTATCGGCGATCCTCCGAATATTATCATAGGTGCCAAAGCCGGTTTAAGCTTTATGGATTTTGTAAAAGAATTAACGCCGGTTGTTGTTATAATCTTTGCTGCAGTAATAGCGGTTTTAATTTTTATGTTCCGGAAAAGCCTGAGTGCAACTCCGGAAAAAATGGCACAAATCGCTAACCTTGATAACTCAAACACAATTACGGATAAAGGTTTGATGATTCGTTCAATGGCAGTGCTTTTCCTTGTAATTCTGGGTTTTGTAACACATGACATAACACATATTGATGCATTTGTTTTTGCTGTTGCCGGAGCTTCTATCTTGTTGATGTTCGAAAATCCGAAAGAAATATACAAAGATGTTGAATGGCTTACAATATTCTTTTTTGTAGGATTATTTATTATAATAGGCGGCTTTGAAGCGAACGGCGGCATTACTTTTCTTGCGGATAAACTAATTCAGCTGACCGGCGGAAGTTTGGAGGCTGCGTCCATGTTAATCCTGTGGGGTTCCGGATTATTATCGGGAATTGTTGATAATATTCCTTATACAGCAACAATGGCACCATTGATAGCACAGGTTCAGCACACTATTCCATATACCGGAGCCGGTTTTCATCCGCTGTGGTGGGCGTTGGCTCTCGGGGCATGCCTTGGCGGAAACCTCACCATAATCGGTGCCGCAGCAAATGTCCTCGTGTCGGAAACTTCTGCCGCTAAAGGCTATCCGATTTCTTTTATGCGGTTTATGAAATACGGTGCTCTGACAACATTTATTTCGCTTGTTCTAAGTTCCGTATATCTTTATGTAAAATATCTGCACTGATTGTGACGGAAATTGCACTTACAGCAAAAGATAAAAAGGTTTAATTTGTTATATATTCGGTTTCCGAATACATAACCATATAAAAATCAGGAGCGGTAAGGTTCGGATTTTGTTTCATGAATTTTTTCACGTCAAATCTCGCAAGAAATTTGTCCGCTTTTTCAATAACTTTCAGTTCATTTTCATGCTCTTCTTTGATTTTCTTTATGTACTCGTTAACCATATATTTTATTTCATCTTCCGTCAGCACAGGGCGTCCGCCGATTTTTACTTCGTCGGGTTCTTCCTGCTCAAGGAATTTTTTTTCTTTTTGCTCCTGCTGCTGTTCTCTTTGTCTGCTGTTGCTGTCAGAGGATGTAGAAGATTCAATTTTTCTCCCGAATGGATTATTGACCGAATTAAACATAAAAAAGACCTTTCTTTATTTTCTTGCATAAAAAAGTACCGATAGTTTATTATCGGCACTTTTTGTAATTTTCTTTAATATTTGGATTATGTTAATTATAAATCAATATTATCGGCATCGCAGTTTTTGTTATATAAGTATGCTACACCGCCTGTTACAAGGCTTACTCCGGGAAGACATGCCGGTAATGTCCAGAGTAACTGTTCGTTTTTAATTTTTTTGATTAACTTTTTATCTTCTTTCGGGTCTAAGTCATATTTTTTAGCAACGGTATTATCTGATCTCAAACCGTAATAAAGAACGCTCAACGGCCCGAACCAGAATGAATATCCTGCAGCTTTAGTTCTTGCTTTAAGAATAAGTTCTTTCTTTTCTTCGTCGGTTAATTCTTTCCCGCCTGTAAAATTAACCGTATCTTTCTGCGGTTCCTGACTGAGTAATTTCGTTGTGCTGAATGCTGTTTTTTTAGGTGAATTTACGTTAGAAATATTGCCGGTATTTGATGTTTCGGCAAATGCAATTTTGTTTACGCTTAATGACATATCATACCTTTCTAAACTTTTTGATACTGCTACCTGATAATTACATGAAAACAGGAAACATCTAAAATTTGCTATAATTTTAATAAAAGTTTACAAAAATCCCGGTAAATTTTCAATAAATTTTGATATGCGGTATGTTTTCCAACCTGTTTTATTTCCCGATACAGAAATGAGAAAAAATATTTTCAAGAATTTCGTCCGTAATAACCTCTCCCGTAATCTCATCCAGATACAGCAGTGCGGATTTCAAATCTATTGAAATTAAATCCTGTAATTCATGTATTTTGGCGGCATTAAGAGCATTCAAAAGGCTTTCCCTGCATTTTTCAAGGCAGTCCTGCTGGCGTGTGTTGGTGATAAATTCCGTATCCTCAAAGGAGAAATTGCAGACGATTTCTTTTATTTTATTTTTCAATTCCTCAATGCCGGAGCCGTTTTCTAC
>JADIND010000213.1 GCA_017694215.1 Candidatus Scatousia excrementipullorum
GAAACCGCAATAAGTATTTTACGCGGTTTAAAAAATAAATACGAGGTTTACCACGAAATAAAAATTCTTGATGAAGCACTAGTTCAGGCTGTCAAACTCTCTGACAGGTATATTTCTGACAGATACCTCCCCGATAAGGCAATCGATTTGATTGATGAGGCAGCATCTTCTTTGAGAATTAATATTGACACAATGCCGGAAGAAATTGATATCTACACAAGAGAAAAACTTCAACTTGAAATAGAAAAAAAAGCTCTGGAAGAAGAACAGAATAAAGAAAATGAAAATAAAATCACAAAACTTAAAAAGAAAATTGATTCTCTGGAAGTAAAAATTACAAAACTCAAAAACCAGTGGAATGAAGAAAAACAGCTTATTACAAAAGCTTCAACAGTAAAAAAACATATAGAAACCCTGAAATCCCAGATAGAAATTGCCCAGAAAAAGGGCGAACTTACAACCGAACTTGAGAAAAAATACAGGCAGATGCTGGAGCTTGAAAAACGATTGAAAGAACTTCAATCTGACAAAACAAAAAAACGGTTAATAAAAGAATATCTTGATGCGGACGACATTTCGGCGATTGTAGCAAAATGGACGGGAATTCCGACAACCCGCCTTGTGGAAGACGAATCGCAAAAACTTATCCATATGGAAGATTACCTGCACAAACGGCTTATCGGACAGGATGAGGCGGTGAAAAAAATTGCAAATGCCATACGTCTTTCCCGTTCCGGATTGCGTGACAGCAGACGCCCTATAGGGTCTTTCCTGTTTCTTGGGCCGACCGGTGTCGGAAAAACCGAACTCGGCAAAACACTTGCGGAATTCTTGTTTAATGATGAAGATGCTCTTATCAGAATCGATATGAGCGAATTTATGGAAAAATCCGCAATATCCCGCCTGACCGGAACAACAGCCGGTTATGTCGGATATGAAGAAGGCGGGCAGCTGACAGAAGCAGTTAGAAGAAAACCTTATTCCGTTGTTTTGTTTGATGAAATTGAAAAAGCTCACCCCGATATTTTCAATATAATGCTGCAGATGTTCGATGACGGAAGACTCACGGACGGTCAGGGAAAACTTATTGATTTTAAAAATACGGTTATAATTATGACGAGCAACCTTGGAAGCGAAATCCTTCTTGATACCAACATGCCGGAGGCAGAAAAGAAAGAAGAAGTTAACAAAATTCTGCGTTCAAAATTTAAACCGGAATTTATCAACAGGATTGATGAGATAATCACCTTCTCACCGCTTTCGCTGGCAAATCTTGCCAAAATAGTTGAAATCCAAACATCATCCCTGAAAAAACGTGTCAACGAACAGGGATATGAACTGGAAATAACGGAAAATGCAAAAATCTATCTTGCGAATGAGGGTTACGAGCCTCTATATGGAGCACGGCCTTTAAGAAGAGTAATTCGTAACGAAGTGGAAATTCCGCTTTCCATGAGAATTCTTGAAAATAAATACAGCCACGGTGACAGGATTGTTATTGACTGCATAAACGACGAACTCACGTTCAACAAAGCCGGCTAAACTACAACTGAATTTTTTTTAGTTTTTGAAAGACTCTTGTCCACTGCATTAATCATATTTTCATAAAAAATAAGTTCTGTGTCTGTTGCAGAGGCAATGACTTCCATAAGTCTGCTCTTAACCGGATTTTTTGTTGCCGAAACATCAAAACCAAATTCGCTTAAATCCATATGCAGAACATTTACAAGCATAAAAAAAGACTTTAAAGACGGTATATAGCATCCGCTCTCAATTCTGGATATATGCTGAACACTTAAATCAACCTGCTCAGCCAATTCTGCCTGAGTAAGGTGCATTTTTTTACGGTGATATTTTATTTGCGATGCAAGATAAAATTTATCATCAAATTTCATTACCAGAACATCTCCATAACCAAAATATGATGTAAACAACAATTTTTAAATAATGCAGACACATATTTTGTTCACATATATGATGTAAAGACATATTTCTTAATAACTAATTGTAGACACATATATTTATAATAAAATTAATATATACATATATATCGATAAATAACCATTTTTAACCATTGATGTAAACACATTGCGGAGTCTGAAATAATTATGGGTGAATTTAGCAATTATATAAACGAACTGAATGAGGATTTAAGAAAAAATCCGGCTGTTAAATCCTGTACAAAACCACTTGTGAGTGTTATAGTACCCGCTTTTAACGCAGAAGAAACCATCGCAAAATGCTTGCAATCAATCTTAAAACAGAGCTTTAAGAATATTGAAATCATAACGGTAAATGACGGTTCAAATGATAATTCATTGAATATTTTAAAAAATTATGCCCGAAAAGACTCAAGAATAAAAATCATAAATAAGGAAAATGAGGGTCTTTCCTGTGCGAGAAATGACGGATTAAATATTGCCTGCGGAGAGTATATCGGATATATTGATTCAGATGACTGGACGGATGTTAAATTTTACGAAAAATTGTACAACGCCGCAAAGAAATACGACGCGGATATTGCGGCAGGTAATATCATCCGGTGCGGAAAATTAATCAGAAAATACCGAATTAAATATGAGAAGGAAAAATTATTTACGGATAGCACAGAAAAATTAAAAGCTGCCGGCATTCCCAAATATAATTATGTATGGAATAAGATTTATAAACGTGAAAGTTTGATTAACATTAATATATGTTTTCCTGCCGGAAAAGTTTATGAAGATATTCAATGGTCAATAAAAATTGTTTACTTCATGAAAAACTTTCTAACAGTGCCGGATTGTAATTATTTTTACAGAAAAAATCAATCTTCCATTGTGTCAACAACAAAAAAGAACGAAAAGAAAAGAAAAGACGGGGAAGAAGCCGTTGATGTAATGGTAAAATTTGCAGAAGAACACAATCTGACAGAAATATTAAAAAATAACAAACTTAAACGTAAAAAAATACTCTTTTACGGGCTAAAGGTTATGGAAATAACCGAATACTATCCGCACACAAAAGTATACAAACTCTTCGGATTTTTGCCGGTTTATAGAACAAGAAGGGATTTCCGCTGAAATTAAATAATTGTTGCAAGAGAAGGGGCGATTGCAATAAAATGTCTGACAAGGTCAGCATCCCAGAGTTTTCCTGCACCTTCCTGCAGAATCTGGCACGCTTTTTCTACACTCATTCCTTTTCTGTAAGGTCTGTCACTAATAAGTGCATGGTATGTATCAGCAACAGCAACAATTCTTGCGGCAAGAGGAATTTCTTCACCTTTCAATCCGCTCGGATAACCAGAACCGTCCATATGTTCGTGGTGATATTTTACAATAGGAATCAAATCACTTAAAGCCTCATTAGGAGCAAGCACCTTCTCTGCTCCTATAACAGGGTGCTGCTTCATGATTTCCCATTCTTCGCCTTCAAGTTTGCCGGGTTTTTTAAGAACCTGTTCCGGAATCCCGATTTTGCCAACATCATGCAGCAATGCCCCGAGTGTAATCCGCTGAACCTCGTCTTCCGGCAGGTTTATCGCCCTTGCAAGTGCTTCGGAATATCTTGAAACCGATGTCGAGTGACCTTTTGTATAAGGGTCTTTTGCATCTATCGCACCCGCCAGAGATGTAACCATTTCAATTAAATGGTTCTGCGAAATTATCTGTTCATTATTAAACTTATGAACCAGTTCTTCTTCAAAGTTTATACCAAGCTGGGAATGACGTTTTGCAATAACTTCCGCAAATGAATTCAATGCATCATTATCCCAGAAGTTAAAATCTGATGAACTGATAATTGCGGACATTCCTTCCTTATAACCCTTTGCCTGTGAAATATACATAGCCTGTTCCGCAAGTATAAGTAATTTTTCCTGATTTTTGGAGCATTCCGGATAAGTCGAAATCCCGACAGATACCTTAACCGGCCCGACATCATCAACAAAACAGCAGGAAAGACAATACGTTATGTATTCCGCAAGATATTTTGCATCAGCAGTATTTGTATTAGGCAGAATAATTGCAATTTCATCCCCGCCGTATCGTCCGGCTTTGTCGGTTGAACGCATATTCTGTTTAACTTTCTCGGCAAGAAGTTTAATAACCTCGTCACCTTTTGCATGCCCGAGTTCCCTGTTAATTTTTGAAATATTATTTATGTCAAACATTATAATCGACAAATCCGTGCCGGTATCTGCAGCGTGTTTCAATTCCGTTGCCAGAACCTCCTGAAATCCTCTGTGGTTATATAAAGATGTCAGCGTGTCAGTGTTTGCATATTTGTTTGTTTTTTCAAGCAGATCAATATTATGAATAAACATTGCAATATAGCTTGCAAAGAAAGACAACAGCCCTATGTTGCAATCAAGATTTTCTTTCCCGAAAATCAAAACTCCGAGAGTTTTACCAATAGAAATAAGCGGCAATATTATAACCGATGAATTCTGCAGGTACGGAATTTGTAAAAATGAATTGTCTTTGAGCATAACAACATGTCCACTGTTAAAGCATTCCACTGCCGGATTACGATCATTGGAAACAAATATTTTTGAAGAATATGTGCTGCCGAGTTTATTTGTCAGTTTCAGATTTATACATTTTGACTGTTCGTGATAAATACCATATGCAGTAAACGAACAATTCATTTTCTCCGTAAAAACATTATGTACTACAGAAAAAAGTTCGTGAACCGATTTTTTATCCTGTAATGCCAGATTCAGAGTCTGTATAAGTTCAGGATAATTAACAATCTTATTAGCGGACAGTGAATTGGTGAGATAGCCGCCGTAAAGTTTATTTGTGCTGCGTTTCTGGGTAAAATTGTTAATTTTGGCAACAATACTATTATCAACAGGCGAGGTGACAGGCTGATTTGTCAGCGGTAATTCACTGACTTTTGATGCAGGATTTAAAACTCTCTTTGCGGCGGTACTTCTTTTTTGGGCAGGTGATTTTTCCGGGGCAATAGGATTTGAAACCCTGTCAGAAACGGGCTTTGATGCACGCTTTTTTGTCGTATTTTTATTAACTTTAACTGTATTTTCTTCCAAAATTCTGACCTGCCTGATGTATGCTTTAAAAGCCGTCAATATTTTTAATTGTTAAATTTGCATGCAAATTTAACATTACTTAAAATATTCTACTTTTTCCGTCAACAATTTACAATCCGCCATATAGATGGCTTAGTTCATAAACTGCAAAGCAATGTAAAACCTTCTACTTAATACTACATTAGTAGTATAACTCTGTTTGCTGTTTTTTTTAAGTGCTTTACAGAGAAATTTTACAAAATTTAAATAGATGTAAATTAATTATTTATATTTTTGCAAATGTAATAATTTTATCACCATAGTGTTTTTGTTTCAGAATTTCAAATCCTGAAAAATCGACATCCGTAACGTGTTCAAGGATTATAATACCTTTTGAAATATTCTTTACGGCAGCAAGGCTTTCTTCATATATTCCGGAAAAATAAGGCGGGTCGATATAGATAACATCAAACTTTTCAGTAAATTTCGGGCAGAGTTTCAGACTGTCACCTTTTATGAGTTCCGGTGCCGGCGTAAATTTTGAAAAGTTAGCTTTTATAACCTGAAAAGCTTTCGGATTTTTCTCAAGAGCATAAACTGTTGTAAAACCTCTGGACAAAGCTTCCAGCCCCATAATCCCTGAACCTGCAAACATATCAAGAAAACTTCCGCCTTCAAAATCCATAATTGCCTGCAGAGTGTTAAAAATACTCATCCTGACTTTGGATAGAGTCGGACGGGTAATTTTTTCATCCGGTGCTGCGACCTTTTGACCTTTAAATCTGCCTGCCGTTATATTCATGTAACTATTTTACAATGAACAAAATTTAGTGTATAATATTGCCACAGGGGAGTGATATGTCGGATATAAGAGAGAACAAAACAGAAGTTATCGTCGTTGGTGCCGGTCCTGCAGGTATTGCGTGTGCGATTACAGTTGCAAGAGCCGGTCATAAAGTAGTTCTGATTGAACGCGGAAGATTTGCGGGCAGTAAAAATATGTTCGGCGGGGCAATTTATGCAAAACCGACACGGGAGATTTTTCCGGACTTTGAAAAAACTGCTCCGATTGAGAGAAAAAATGTTGAACATAAATATGCAATTTTAGGCGAAACCGACGGAACGGTTATTTCTTATCAAAACAGGCATGAACTTCCCGTAAGCTATACTGTATGCCGCGGCAAATTTGACCGCTGGATGGCGGAAGAAGCTAAAAAAGCAGGAGTTATTCTTGTTGAAGAAACCGTTGTAAGAGAATTAATCGTCGAAAATGAGGCCGTAATCGGGGTTAAGACTGAACTTGAAGATTATTACGCAGATATTGTTGTGCTCGCAGACGGAGTAAACTCTCTTCTTGCAAGACAAATCGGGTTGAGAGAGGATATTGAACCGAAAGACGTTGCCGTAAGTGTAAAAGAGGTTTATAAACTGGACAGGGAAAAAATCAATGACAGATTTCTTGTCAATGATGATGAAGGTTGTGTTTATGAACTGTTTGGCGGTTCTATGCTCGGGAAATTAGGACTGGGATTTATTTATACAAATAAAGATTCAGTCAGTATCGGGCTTGGAATTACTCTTGACGAATTCGAGGAAGATGAAACAAAACCTTATGAATATCTTGACAAATTGAAAAAACATCCCCTAATTGCACCTTTGATTAAAGACGGGGAGTTACTTGAATATTCCGCACATTTGATTCCGGAGGGCGGATTTAAGAAATTACCGACACTTTGCGGGGCAGGGGTAATGGTTGTCGGAGATGCCGCAATGCTTGTCAATAACCTGCATTGGGAAGGTACAAACCTTGCCATGATTAGCGGCAAACTCGCAGGAGAAACAGCTGTTGTTGCACTTTCAAAAGGTGATTTCAGCGAAAATGCACTCAACAGATATGCAGAAGCTCTTGAAAAATCTTTTGTTATGAAGGATTTAAAAACCTACAGAGAGTTGATGGACATTGTTCACACAAGAAAAGAATCCTTCCTGAAATATTATTTGAAAAAAGTAAATTCTTTCTTTGAAATGTTCACATCTGTAAACAGTGTTCCAAAACGCACTTTGTATTGGAATTTCATTAAAAACTTTTTCAAAGACAGAAGCATTAAAGAATTGTTCAAAGATGCTTTGGCTGCAATAAAATTATTATGGAGTATTCTCATTAAATGACAATAGATGACAAACTTTCTACAATTAAATATGAACCTGATATAAACTCGCATTTGAATCCTGATTTTGAACAGTGTAAAACATGTAAATCAAAGATTTGTACACGGGTTTGTCCTGCGGGGGTTTACGAGTGGCTCGAGGATGAGAAAAATTTGCTCGTAAAGTTTGAAAATTGTCTTGAATGCGGTGCCTGCAGGATTATATGTGAAAAAAAATGCCTCAAATGGGAATACCCTAAAGGCACAAAGGGAGTAACATTTAAAAGAGGATAATAAGTAAAGGAGAAGATTATGAAAGAAGAATACAGCAACAGACAACGCCGCTGGTACGATAAAGATCCGGTACTTTCACAGGCAATTTCAACACTTGAACAGAGCGATGATGAAACACAAATCAGAATTGCTTTAAATCTTATTAAGATTATTATTGAACATAATATTGAAGACGAAAAATACGAAGCGGTTGAAGATATTATTAATGCTGTAGGTTCAGGAGTTGAGGAAAACAGACGCGGACGCTGGTATGATATTGATTCGACAGTCAGAACAGCAATGAACATGCTCCAGAATTGTCCTGAAGCAACCCAGAGGATTATTGCCAAAGAAATGGCAAAAATGGTTGTAGATAAGATTAAAACAAACACTGATGAAGAACCTGAAGAATAAATCGCGGCTGCGTTATGGAGAAAATCCCCCTTCTCTTCCCCCTTTATAAAAGGGGGCTAGGTTATAGCCTCCATTCATAAGGGAGGTGGCACGAAGTGCCGGAGGGTTTTTAGGAAGGTGCGGAAACCTTGGTTTCTGCTCACTCGTTTCTTTTGGTCGCGTGTTTTCTTTTCTTTCGTCTGTTTCTTTTCTTTTTCATCGCAAAAAAAGAAAAGAAACAGACATAATAAAAAATGCATTTATTGATGAGAAAATCCCCATTCCATTTCCCTTTTATAAAAGAGGGCTAAGGCTTTGTTGCACTTTTTATCCAGTCTGCCCCCTCACCCTAACCCTCTCCCCTAGGGCGAGGGG
>JADIND010000214.1 GCA_017694215.1 Candidatus Scatousia excrementipullorum
GGGTAACTTTATCGACAAGACTTAAACGCCCCGATTAAAATTACTTAAAAATAAAATGGCGGTATTTATGGAAAAAAATCAACTGAAAACTTCAGAAATAATGGAACTTATCAATTCGCTTACAGAAGAAAATAATTATATTGAAATTCTGCAGGGCTATTGCGAAAGTAACCTTGAACATTCGGACGAATTAAATATAATCTATCCGATTATAGAAACAATTCGCACCCTGCACAAAAAAAATTCCGAAAAAGCAAAGTTTATCCTTTATGGTTAATTAAATCAAAAATGGCATTTGCAATTTTTATATGCTCAATCTTTTCATAATGCAAGCCGTCTGTTTTTGACGGACTTGCTATTTTTTTAAGGTCAAGCAGTTTACAGTTTTCTTTCCTTGCTGCTCTTTCGTATATTGCAGAAAGTTGTTTTGATTTTTCAATAGAGGTTTCATCAAACATTGCTGCAAAATAGCTGTTCAAAATATCTTCCGTAATAACAGAAGGTGAAAGCAATATTATTTTCGCCCGCGGCAATTTTGTCCGCACTAAACCAATAAGGTTTTCCAGCCCGCTTTCATAATCTTTCATTGAGATATTATACAAATATTGCAAATCATTAATCCCTACGGCAAGGATTACGCAATCTATATCCGGCGTAAGCAGTGACGGCAAAACTTTATAACCTGTTTCGTTTACACCTGCAGGATTGTCGCAGAATGCCGTTCTGTTATTACAGCCGGCCTCTATAATCTCATATTCTTCGCGTAACAGTTTTTTTAATATTCCGCTCCAGCGGGAATTTTCATCATATCTTTTGCCGGATGACGGTATAAATCCGTAAGTATTGCTATCGCCGAAACACAAAATCTTTTTCATTTTTATTTCTTTAATCTTTTTCCGAGTTTTTGAACTGTTTTGATATCTTCAACAGGTGACCTGCCGGTGGTGGTAAGATAATTTCCTATTAATATCCCCTCAACACAACTTTGCAATGCTCTTTCCTGATTTGCTTCCGACAATCTCATTCTGCCTCCGCAAAAACGCAAAACAGCCTTTGGATTTGTAATTTTAAAAATTGCAAGAGTTCTTAAAATATTTTCTTCATCTATTTTGTCATGGTAATTTTCAAAAGGTGTATGCTTAATCGGCATCAAAATATTTATCGGAATGCTGTCCGGTTCTATTTCAGCAAGTTCCATTGCCATTTCAATTCTCTGTTCAACAGTTTCGCCCATACCGAGAATTACACCGCAGCAAAGTTCCATGCCGTATTTTTTTACGAGTCTGCAGGTGTCCAGTCTGTCCTGATATGTATGGGTTGTACAGACTTCCGGATAATAAGAACGGCAGGTGTTTATGTTGTGATGAAATCTTTTCAGTCCGCTTTCAGCAAGTTTTTTTGCCATTTCTTCATTCAAAATCCCGATAGATGCACAGCTTTTTATCCCGTCAACTTTATTTAATTTCTCAATCAGATTAACAACTTTATCAAAGTCTTCTTCCGCCGGATTTTTTCCGGATGTTACTATCGAAAACCTGTCTGCCCCGAAACTTTTCGCTTCTTGTGCTGCCTTTATAACTTCCTCTGAATTCAATAGCGGATATGTTTCAATATCCGTACGGTAATGAGAACTCTGGGCACAATACTTACAATTCTGCGAACACTTACCGTTTCTTGCATTTACGATTGAGCAAAATTCTATCTCATTACCGGTAAATTCGGCGGATTTTTTCAAAAGACTGTCCAAATCGGAGTGATACAACTTCAGAAGTTCTTCTTTTGATAATTTCAGGGCATTCATAGTGTTTAATCTTTCTTATCTGATTTGAACCGGCATAACCAGACATACAAAATCTTCATCGTTATTCGGTCTTATAACTGTTGCCGAAAGATTTGTATTAAGTCCGACACGCACTTCTTCACTGTCAAGATTTTTCAATGCTTCCAGTATAAATTTATAATTGAATGCGATAGAAATTTCATCATCGCTGTAATTGATTGCAACTTCTTCTTCTGACTTGCCTGAAGTTGAGGTATCTGCCGTCAACTTCAATGTATTATTACTGAATTCCAATTTTACTATACAGGTTTTGTCGTTAACCATAATAGCAACACGTTCTATTGCAGCGATAAACTGTGCAACATTAACCAGAGCATTTTTAGGACTTTCTGACGGAATCAGGAGATTGTAATTCGGGTACTGACCGTCCAGCAGTCGTGAAATCAGGGTTGTTTTTTCTGATTTGAATATTATTTTTGTTTTTTCCGTATAAATTTTTACGGAATCTTCTTCCATATAAGAGCTGATACGTATAAACTCATTCAGGGCTCTTGAAGGGATAATCAGACGCTGGGATTTACCTTCCGGATTTTTAATTTGTTCTCTGAAACGGGCGAGTCTGTTGCCGTCGGTTGAGGCGATTTCCAGAATTTCATTTTGAACATCGCATACAATACCGGAGAGAAGATTGCTTACTTCGTAGCTTGCAGCAGCAAATCCTGCCTGATTTACGGCTTTTGTCAGAGGTTTAATTTCAATTTCCAGACAGTCTGCACAGGAAGTATCCACGTTATAAACTTCCCGCGGAAATTCATCTGCTGATATTCCTATAATATCAAATTTTGAATTCTGGCAGGTTATATTGACAATATTTGTTTCCGGAGCCATTTCAAAGGTTATCAATTTATTACCTAGTTTTGAAACAATTTCTTTTAATGTTGAAGACGGCAAAGTTATTTTACCTTCTTCTTCCACCTGTGCATCAACTTGTGCCGTAACCGTCAAATCCAAATCTGTTGCAATCAGTTTTATTGTTCCGTTATCGATTGTTTCTATATATATATTTGCAAGAACCGGCTGCAAAGCTTTTGTACTTGCGGCTTTTTCAACTATATTGATACCGTTGTACAAATCCTCTTTTTTTATAACAAATTTCATATCCCGTAACTCCTTTTAAATTATCTTCTCTGAATTTTATTATATAATAAAGATTTAACAGATAAAAATTTTTACGGTTTTTTATGAATAAATATTAATACTAAAAGATTAGCAAGGAATGCACCAAATTTTTTGAAAAGAAAAAGTTTTCTACATCTGACTGTAGAAAACTCTGTAGTTTATTGTAGAAAACTTTTGAGTTTTCTACAGAGATTCTGTTTCTTTTAAAGTTTTCTACATTTTTAAAATGTTTTCTACATAAATATTGTGAGTTTTCTACAGAGTTTTCTTTTTGAAAAACCTTGTCCTGCAATAGTTTCAGAAGTTTTCTACAAATATTTGCCCCTTATTATTAC
>JADIND010000215.1 GCA_017694215.1 Candidatus Scatousia excrementipullorum
TGCATTTTCAACGGGTTTGTCAATTAAATCACACTTGTTAGCAATGATTAAGTGATTTTTTTCTTTAATTAAGTCAAGGATGGCTCTGTCCTCATCGTTAATTCCGCGGCTTGCGTCATAGATAAACAGTATCAAATCAGCCTCATCGGCAGACTGTTTTGAATATTCAATGCCTATTTCTTCAACTTTTCCGACCTCGCTGCTTTCACGTATTCCTGCGGTATCAATGAGCGTAATTGCGACATCCCAGTCGAGATTTTCTTTTATAACATCTCTTGTCGTGCCTGCAATATCGGTAACAATCGCACGTTCCACGTTCAAGAGTTTGTTAAAAAGAGAAGATTTTCCGACATTAGGTTTGCCGACGATTGCAATTTTTACGCCCTGACGCAGAATGTCAGAGGATTTTGCACAGGAGAGAATTTTATCAATTTCTTTTAGTGTTTTTTCAAAACTATTTATCAAAACGGAATATTCCGGCTCGGCAACATCTTCCGGAAAATCAATTCCGGCAATGATTTTTGACAGAGTTTCGAAAATTTCTTTTTTTATTTCAGAAACTTTTTCACCAAGAACACCGGAGAGATTTTTTGCCGATTGGATTGCGAAATTTCTTGTTTTAGCGTGGATTAAGTCTGCAACGGCTTCTGCCTGTGAGAGATCCATTTTTTTGTTTAAAAATGCTCTCTTGGTAAATTCTCCGCGTTCGGCAATTCTTGCACCGTTTTTCAGAACAATATCCAGAATATTTCTTACAACATTAATACCGCCGTGGCAGTGAATTTCAATAACATCTTCGCCCGTATAGCTGTGAGGTGTTTTAAACGGCAGAACGATTACCTCATCAATCTTTTTTCCGTCATCAACAATCCAGCCGTGGGCAATTTTTCCGGCTTCAAGGTTTTGCTTTGAAAAAATTTTTTTTATAATATCAAAGCTTGTATCGCCGGAAATTCTTATCACACCGACTCCGCCGGTGCCCTGAGGGGTTGCGATTGCCGCTATTGTATCAAATTCCTGAATAATATTCATAGTTTTATTATATAGCAAAAGAAACAGGAATAATCATAATATGTACAAATTTTTACCGGAAAAAGCCAAAACAGCCGGCTTTTCAGATTTTTATACGGGTGTGTTAAAGTAATCGCATATTCTGTCTTTTTTACGCGGGAAAAGATATCTCACTTTGCTTGCAAAACTTTTTTTCGCTAAATTGTCGATTTCTTTTTTCAGGATTGCTTTTTCCAAAACGACTTTGTTGTAAAGTTCGGAACAAATAACACTTTTATCAATATGTGCTTTTAATTTCGACAGTTGTTCCTCTTTTTCTTTGATAGATTTTATTAGTTCCTTTTTCACTCGAAAAAACCTCTCGGATAATATAAATAGTCAATGAAATTTTAATTTAAAATTTATATCAATATCTACATTATCAGGATAAGCGTATTGTGAAATTTTTAAATCGACTTTTTAGGTGATTTTATGCTTATGCAGGCAATAAATCATACTCATAGCCTATTTTTAAAGCTTTCAAATTGAGCGGCAAAAGATGCTTTCTGTGTGCCGGAATTACGTTATCGAGAGCTTCTGCCAGATGTTCAATCGAAACGAGTTTGCTCACCTTAGCCGCCAGACCTAATGCAAGTATATTAGTCATTTTTATGTTGCCCAGGTTCTCGGCAAGCTTTGTAACCGGTGCAAAAAGATAATTTATATCCGCTCTTGTTTTTATTTCTTTTGCCAGCGAAGAATTTGCAATCAGCCAGCCGCCTTTTTTGATTTTTGAAATGAATCTGTCAACGGAGGCCTGATTTAATGCAATAACAAAATCAGCCTCTTTTTTGTTAACGGCACTGACATCTTCGTTGTCATTTACAACAATTTCGCAATTAACGGTTCCGCCTCTCATTTCTGCACCGTAGCACGGATACCATGTAACATATTTATTCGCAAGCATAAATGCCGTTGCAAGGACTTCACCCGCCAGCAAAACACCCTGTCCGCCAAAACCTGCTATTACAAAATTCTTTTCCATAATCATCAAAATCCTTTTTACTTATACTGCTTTCTCTGAAGTTATATCCTTATACACACCCGGTTTGAAAACTTCCATCATCTGCGTTCTTACTCTTTCATGAGCCTGCTGCGGAGTCATTTTCCAGTTTGTCGGGCAGGTTGAAAGTATTTCCACAAACGTAAAGCCCAGACCCTGCATTTGAATTTCAAACGCTTTTTTAATAGCCTGTTTAGCTTTTCTGATGTTTGCAACCGTATCGAGCGAAACTCTTGCACTGTATGCAGTTCCGTCGCAGAGTGCAACATGTTCCGCAATTTTTATCGGATAACCGTAGTATTCAACGTTTCTTCCTGTCGGGGAGGTTGTTGTTTTTTGTCCGAGAAGTGTTGTCGGGCCAAGTTGTCCGCCGGTCATACCGTAAGTTGTATTGTTTATACAAATAGCGGTAACGTTTTCGCCTCTCAGTGCTGCGTGCAAGCTTTCGGCAAGACCTATTGAGGCAAAGTCCCCGTCACCCTGATAGGTAAAAACGCATTTGTCGGGTCTTGCTCTTTTAATTCCGGTAGCTTCTGCAAGTGCTCTGCCGTGAGGGGCTTCCACCGCATCCACATCAAGAAAGTCGTACAGTGTAACAGAGCAGCCTATTGAGGTTGCCGTAATTGTATTTTCTCTCAATCCCAGTTCATCAAGAACTTCCGCAACCAGACGTATCGCAACACCGTGGTCGCATCCGGGGCAAAATGAAAATTTTGCTCCTTCTCTTATTGATTCAGGTAATTTAAATGTTTGTACTGCCATTTTTTTCCTTTATTTTATTATTTCTTTAATTTTATTTACAATATCATCAACTTCAGGCGGATTGCCTACCGGTCTGTTAAAGAATTCTACAGGGGCTGCACCGTTTACGGCGAGTCTTACATCGCGAACCATCTGCCCCATATTAACTTCAACAACCATAAATTTCTTAACCGTTTTTGCAAGTTCCGCAATTCTCCCGGACGGGAACGGCCAAAGCGTAACCGGTCTTAAAATTCCGACTTTTAACCCTTCTTTTCTGCAAATTTTCATTGCGGATTTTACGTTTCTTGAAGGGCTGCCGAAACTTACAACTACCAAATCGGCGTCTTCCGTGTTAATTTCTTCCCAATCTGTTTCGTTTTCTTCAATTTGTTTGTATTTACCGAACAGTTTGTTTAAGAATACACACTGATTTTCTGCAAGCGGAGCGTAAGAGCGGATAATTCTGCCGTGTCTGCCTTTTGCACCGGTCAAAGCCCAGCCGGAATTATCTATTTCCGGATACGGATATTCGCCGAATTCAACAGGTTCCATCATCTGTCCGAGAAGTCCGTCCGCAAGCAATATGGTAGGATTTCTGTATTTGTGTGCAAGATAAAAAGCTTTGTATGTCAAATCAACGCATTCCTGAACGGTTGACGGTGCAAGAACTATATTCTGATAATCTCCGTCGCCGCCGCCGATTGTAGCCTGGTTGTAATCACCCTGGGAAGGATATATGTTTCCGAGCCCCGGGCCGGCTCTCATAACGCTGACCAAAACCACGGGCAGTTCTTCTGCTGACGCATAAGAAATAGCCTCCTGCATAAGAGATACCGCACAGGATGAGGAAGAAGTCATTGCTTTTGCTCCGGTTGAGCAGGCTCCGATTACCATATTTATTGCTGCAAGTTCGCTTTCTGCGGAAACATATGCTCTGTTTAATTCCTGCATTTTTCCGCTCATAAATTCGCCGATTTCGCTCTGAGGGGTAATAGGATATCCGAAATAACATTCGCAACCGGCTGTAATTGCAGCGTTTGCGATTGCAAAATTCCCCTTCATCATTACTTTTTTACTTGTTTTTGTTAAGCATTCCATAAAATCTTTATCCTCTGTAAACTTCCGTTATTGCCATATCAGGGCATCTTGTTGCACACATTGCACAGCCTATGCACTGATTGTCCGGATCATTGAATTCTACAAGATGTTCTCCAAGTTTGTTGGTTTTTGAACTCTTTCTTATTAATTTTTTAGGGCACTCATCTATGCATAAATAGCATGCCTTGCATTTTGATTCATCTATAACTATACGACCCATACTATCCTTTCTTTAACACCATGCCTAAATTATATTATAGCACTTCATACCGAAAAAGAACCGTTATCTTTACAAGTTGTAATAAATAAAGTTAATATTTTTGCGTAAAGTTACAATTCTGCTAAAATATAAAAAGGGATATTTTATTTTTAAAAGAAAGTGGAAATTAATGGATTATAATGTTGATGATTTTAACAAAATTCTTGCGGATATAAATGCGAAAATTGATAATCTGGCTTCCGACAGTGAAGAAAAATCCGTGCTGATAGAAAGTATGAAGAATGCTTTTGACCATAAAAGCAGTGTTGAAATCGAAAGGCTGGAAGAATTTGGTGAAGATTTAAATAATATTAAATCTATGCTTGATAACGGTGTTAATGCAAAAGATTCCGGAGAAATTACGGAAGCATTGAAAAATCTTGAGCAGTCTTTTAAAAATGAAATTCTGAATGTTACTTTTGATAAAGAGAGAATGCTGGACGGGATTAAGGAAGAAATCGTAAGGATGATTGAAAAGTCCGCATATCTCGATGAATTGTATCCCGGCAAAAACAGCGAATATTTTGATGATGTTAAGAGAACCATAAGCGACAGTCTTGCACTTGTCCAGAATGATATTAACGGACATATAAAAGAAGATTACGAAATGCTTGCACAGGCAATCGGTGCTCTGTACGGCTATCTTGAAAAAATTAAAAAAGACATCAATACAAACAGTACCGGCGAAACAGCACAAATGGCCTCGGATATCAGGCAGGCTCTCAATACGGCGGTTAACACTCTGACATCAAAAACCGATGAACTTACAGTGCTTATTTCTTCAAATTCTGCGGACAGAGATGCTATGTCTGCGGTTTTGAATTCCGCAAAATCAAAAGTCGATGAGATTGAAACAATATTAAAGGATAATTATTCTAATCAAATTGACGATTTGAAAATGGATTTGGCTCTTTTGACAGATAAAGTAGAATCGGCCAGTTTTGATATTAAAAAATCAATCGGGACTGACATTTCAACTGTTTTGAAAGGAATTGAGGATTCTGCAGCTTTAATCAGTGAGTTTAAAGAAAGTGTATCTTCAGACCTGTCCGGATATCTGGGTTCTTTAAAGGAGGCACTTGCAACTTTTTCGGATGAAATGAAATCGTCGCAGGAAACATTCCACTCGGAACTTTTTGACAGAAAATCGGAAGAAATAAGCCAATTAGTCCGTGATTTGGATGAACTTGATAAAAACCTGCTGGAAAGAGATACTGATTATAAAGAGTTTGTCAGCGGAAAAATAAATGCCGTTTTTGACACGGTAAAATCTCTGCAGGAAATTATTTCATCCTCCAATACAGCTTACAGTGACAGTCTGGCGGAAAAAATGGCTGTTATTGAAGATTTAATTCTTAAGAAAAGTATGCTCAAGGATGAAAAACTTGACACTCTGGAAAATACTTTTAACGAGTATTTGAATGTTATAAGAGAAAATCTTAACCGGTTTGATGTCGAGTTTAAAACTTTTGATGACAGTATTACGGCGAAAGTAGATTCCGTATCCGGGATTTTGAATAATGTTTCGGGTAAGACCGACGAGATTGCACTCAATATCAGAACAAATCTTTCAAACCAAATCAGCGATTTAAAAACGGATATTTCTGTTGCGGGAGATAAGGTTGATTTATTGAAAGATGAAATGAACCGTATTTCCACCCACAGCTTGTCGCAGGTAATGACCGGTCTGCAGAATTCTTCCGCTCTAATCGGTGATTTTAAAGAAGATATGGTATCTCATATGAGTGAATACCTTACTGCTATTAAGGATGCACTTGCTACTTTTGCCGATGATATGAAGGTTGTGGAGGAAACTTTTGACTCTGATGCCATTGAACAAAAGTTAACCGAATTGCAGGGGCTTTCGCAGGATATTCAAAAGCTTGATGCGGATTTGGCATATAAAGAAACCAATTACAGAGGATATGTTGATGAAAAAATAGAAGAACTTCACAACTATCTTGTGACTCTTGAAGATATGATTTCCTCCTCGGGTATCGGGGTGGAAAACTCCGTCTGTGCAAAAATTTCCGCTCTGGAAGATTTAATCACCGGAAAAGATAATGCCGGAACTATGGGGCAGATATCGGAAAAACTTGATAACGTCGCCGGAAAAACCGAAGAACAGTCCAATAATATTAAAGAAATAAAAGAACTTATAAATTCCGTGTTTGAAGAAATTCAAAATAAAAACGATGCCGTTCAATCGTCAATTTCCGAAAACGATGCTCATGCAAGACTGATTGAGGCAAATTTTATCGAGCAGTTGAGAGAACTGGAAACAAAACTGCAGGAATCCGGTTCAAAACACAGACTCGACACTTACGAAAAAATTTCCGAAATAGAAGAACTCCTTTCTCTGGTAAAAACTTCCGTTGAAAATATCGGCACAAACAGCCTCGAAAAACTGGAAACAAAACTGGCCGAAATTGAACTCGGATTAAATGAAAATTATTCTTCTTATGATGAAAATTTAACGGTTCTGCAGAACAAAATCGGAGAATATATTACTTCTTCAGAAAAGATTGCTGCGGATACCGGTTCGAAAATAGAAAATTCTCTTGTTGAAATTATTGAAATAAAAACAGAACTGAGAGATTTATACGAAAAATTCGACACTCTGAATGTTCAAAATTCCGATGATACTGATAATCATTTTGCAGAGGTTATCGGTAAGCTGGAAGGAGTTATTGAAAAACTTGAATTATCCCGCACAAATCTTGATGAATCTTTTAAAAATTCCGTTCAGGACAGCATTGAATTTGTTGATAAAGGGCTCGGGTATATTTCTTCCAATCTGGGAGAAATAAAGTCCGGACAGAGCGAAAATTTGAAAAATCTGACTTCCGTTATAAATGAGAAAATAGAAGAAATAAAAGAACAGCTGTCGCTTATCAATACGGATATTGTTCAGGC
>JADIND010000216.1 GCA_017694215.1 Candidatus Scatousia excrementipullorum
TAAGGGAGGTGGCACGAATGTGCCGGAGGTTTTTTGATACTCTGCAATCGCACAACCGCCGCACCATGTCAACCTGAAAGTAATGAAGTTTTTGGTAATCTCAGATTACCGAAACATTTTTGTTGTGGTAAATTTTAATTTACCACAACCTACTGTTCGGGAGCTTACCGCCCGTATAGAAAAAGAGATTTTGAACAGTTTCAATTTCCGTGAGCTGCCGCGGTTAACGTTTCAGAATGACATGAAAAAAATCCCGTAAAAACTTACGGGATTTTTCCAATTCTCTTTTTTAACAAATTAGCAGCAAGTGCAAGCTTCTGCTTCAGCTGTTACGCTGCAGAAATTGTAGCTGTCAACAGATGAATTGCTTTCTGAATATGTGAAACCGTCAATGTCCATTGAACCGCACTGTCTGATTGTTGTTAACGGAAGATTTTTTGCTGTTTTTGAATCAACAATCAATGTGTTTACTCTCATATCTTTCGGAAGTTGTTCGATTTTTGTGTTTTTGATGTTAAGAGTATTTACTCTGATTTCAGAGTTTAATTTTGTGATGTTGCTTTTTTCAACAGTAAAATAATCAGCACCAACATGTTCAGGCATTTTCTTAACTTTTGTTCCTGTCATGTTAACATTTTTTGCGTCAATAGGACGTACAAAAGTTTTGATGTCAGCACCTGAAAGGTTCAAAGTTTCGCTTACCCAGCCGATAGATAATTTGTCGATAGTAGCTTTTGAAAGATTTAAGCTTCCTTCGATGTTGCCGAGTTCAAGTGTTTTCATTTCACAGCCGGACAAATCCAAATCTCCGCCGCTGTAGTTGTTGATTAATTGTTCGTAATCTTTTTTCATTTAATGATACCTCCTGTTAAGTTAATGTACTAAATATAATAAAACTTATTTTTTCAAACATCCTCTAAATAATGGTTTTATTATTTTTTTATTATATATTTTTATGCAAATTTTTGCAAAAATTTTTACAAAATTTTTATAAGTTTTTTATAAAAAACTTGCATAAATTGAACGTAAATCAGGGCCGTTAGTGTTAGCAAATTCTATGTTGTAGTGCTTGATTCCGGGTTTGAACGGCATGATAAAATTTGCATGACCGAGGTCAATAATTTTTTCAGTTCCGTTTGCTTCTTTAAAGAAATTTTTCAGTGCGGTATCGTTCAAATAAATTCCTTTTTCTCTCAAATTTTTTACAACATTGTTTGAAAAATTCAAATCGTTATATTCAGTATCAATAAGCCCTTTCTGATAAAGGTCGCCTTTGGCATCTTCAACATATTCATACAGAGCTGTATCTGTTTTGTAATCATAAAAATATAATTTCGGAATATTTTTACATCCGTTAAGTTCAAGATATTTGCTAATGCATGCGTTTGTAAAATTTGAATCTGCCATCAAAACTTTATTTTTCTTTATTGTTTTCTTATCGTACATCCAGACAGAGTCATTATCCTCAGCATAAGAACGGTCGGTTTTCAGAATATATTTTTGACCGTAGCAGGTTAAAAGATAAATATTTTTGTCGTTTAATTCTCCGCCTTTCAGTTTTTTTATCTCAAAAGGTGTGCAGTTAACACTGACAATGGAATTTTCAATATTATCCGTGCGAATTTTTGAAACCAAATCGTAATAGGTTCCGTTTTCAAAATACCAGGCAGGGAGTTTGCCTATTGTGAAAGGTTGTTCGCGTATCATATCGTTGTCTTTTTTATAAAATTTTTCTACTGTTTTTCTGGGTGCGTAGTTGTAAAACGGACGGTCATAACTCCAGTATTTTTCTTCAAGTTTCCACGGCGACCAGTTCGGCATGAATTTTAAAAGTTCGTCAATATTTTTTGCACGTTTGAAAAATGTTTCCACGTATTTTTCATAAGCTCCGTAGTAACCTTTATCGGACAGATACCATTTGAGAAAATCTTCCAGTCCGTAAGCAGAAATTAATTCTTTCGAAATCTGTTTTAAATCTTCCTGACCATACATTATTTTTTCAATAAATCTGTCCGGGTCTTTTTTTGCAAGTTGTGCCAGCGGCGGGATTTGTTTTTTATATTTTTGCACATAATCTTTCGGCTGAATTGAAGAAACAAGCACATTTCCTTCGAGAGTTTTTATATTATATTTTTTGAGAAATTTTTCATATTTTTCTTTTGCATCCGGCTCCATAAAAATTACGCCGTCATCGTTTACGCTATCTTTGACCTGCTCAATAAATTCCGGGCTTACTCCGTTTATTTTTGTACAGTTTTTGATTTCTCTGACTGTTTCAATAAAATTTTCCACTGTTCCTATATCGGTAAATCTCGCCTTATCAAAATCAACGCCGATGGTCGGAATAGCTTTTACTTTCAATGTTGAAAAATCGAATGTATTATTATTTGCATAAATCCTTCTTGGAAAGCCGTCATTCGTTGTAAGAAATTCCAGCTGAAGATTTCTTTTGCCCAGTCCGTACGGATATTTTTCCCGCAGATTTTCATCAGGTTTGTTCAAAACATTCTGCATTAATGCAAGAAATTCCAGAAAGTCAGCATTGCCGTTTTCGTCCGCAAAATTTTTCAGCATATTTAAAATTTTCGGATGTATAATCATAATATTTGTGCTGGCAAAATAATTATCTCCCTGACGCGATATTATTTCCTGATAATTGTCCATATTAATTTTTTCATGGAAAGTTTCTATCTCATTATTCTTATTAATTTCGACGAGCGGAACATTGAAAAGATTTTCTCTTGAAACATCCCTCACAACAACGCCGATGCCGATTGTTTTGTCATGTTCAAATTCGTATAGAGCTCTTGCAATATTGATATTGTGGAAAGTATCGGAGGTTAAAATGACGAGAGGTTTGTCCGTTGAAATTGTTCCGTTTTTAAGTCCTTTTATAATAGCACCTGCGGTTCCGCTCAGGTTATCTTCATCCTCTGTTATAACAGATGTTTTCTGAATACGGCCGGTAATTGCAGCCGGAATAAGTGCGGAAATTTCCAGAAGAGTTTTGTCCGAGCACGGATATTTTGTGGCGGGTTTGTTTGTATCATGCAATTCGGAAATGGGTTTCAGCCGTGTTCCGTAGCCTGCTGCGAGCACTGCTATCGTGTAGTCGTTTTGGATTAATCCGGCCTCAAGTGAAGGCGGAATTTTTGAAAACTTTTTCTCTTTAACATAATTATTTACAATTTCGTTTGTATCCTGCGATTTGTAACCGCTCACAACTACAAGATTGTTTCCGAAACTGATGGTTTTATGCGGGCTTACAAAAATTTTTTTGTTATTAATTTTGCTGTAATCAACATTTAAATCAGGACTTAATAATTTTGAACCGCGTGTCATCAAAATTTTCAATCCGAGTTCTTCGTCAACGAGTTCCACAACAGGCTGATGCGAGCCTCCGACAATATTAATTTTCGGAATATCAGCCTGCGGATTATGATAAATTTTTCCGATAATATGTTCGTAGCGTGATTTTATATAAATATTTTTTTTATCCATGGGAATCAGATTATATCCGATGAATTCCTGATTCGGGGAAACAGGATTTGAAAAAAAAGATTTCGGTTTTTCAAGCGTCGGAATATCTTCTTCCACAACTTTGTTTTCATAATAAACGCTGCGGCTGCTGAATGAAAAA
>JADIND010000217.1 GCA_017694215.1 Candidatus Scatousia excrementipullorum
CACGGAAGTGCCGGAGGGTTTAAGAAAGTTTACCCTCACCCGAATTGCTAAATTCACAAAGTTCATTAAGCAATTCAACCCTCTCACAAAGAGAGAGGGTAAAGAGTTAGGTCATCCTGAATTTGTTTCAGGAACTTATACAGTATTAACCCCTCACCCTAGCCCTTTCCCATTATGGGTGATGGAAAACCAAGCCTCCCTTAGTAAGGGAGGTGGCACGAATGTGCCGGAGGGTTTCAAAAAGAAAAAAGCAGCGTTTACGCTTGCAGAAGTCCTCATAACGCTCGGTATAATCGGTATAGTTGCCGCAATGACGCTGCCTACAGTAATAACAAATGTACAGAAAAAAGTTGTAGAAAACCAGTTAAAAGTATTTAATACAACCATAAACAATGCATTCAGAATGGCACAGGCAGAGCACGGCGGTAGATTTGATGACTGGATACCTAGTTATCACTATCTTTCTTTTACTGAAATTCGAGAGTGGCTTGAGAAATACTTATTTCCATATATAAAATATTCAGATGTGAGTGATTGCCGTGGTGAAGATATGGTAGGTGACAATACTTTTATTCAGGAAGGAATCTGTTTTCATATGGCAAACGGAGCTTTAATATGGATACATATTAATGATGATGGCGGAGATTTAATTTATTATGTAAATGGAAAAATACAATCAAATCCAAGAAACGCGTTTCAATTTCAGTTTGCAAAAACGAATAAAAAGAGTGAATTTGTGGAGCCATATGTATTTAACTGGAATGGAAATGAATCAAGTTTAAAAACTGATGGAACATGGGGCTGCTATAAAGGGTGTACAAACTGCGGTTACTGCACCAAGATAATCCAGCTTAATAACTGGGAAATTCCTGATGATTACCCTTGGTAGCTAGTATTCAATACCTTTTCTGGCGACAATGCCTGTATCCCAGTAGTGTTTTACCGGTTTTATTTCTGATACAAGATGGGCAATATCTATAATTTCCTGTCTTGCATTCCTGCCGGTAAGCACAATTTCCATATCTTCAGGTTTGCTTTTCAATACGGCAATCATTTCTTGTAAGTCAATAAAACCCATATCTATTGCAATGTTTGCCTCGTCAAGAATTATAAGATTATATTCATCATTCTTGATAGCTTTTTTAGCAAGCTCCCATCCTTCTTTTACTATATTTTCATCATTTTCTGTTTTGTTGTTTTGATAGACTATTTTGTCTGAGCCTGCCTGTATAATTGTAAGGTTTCTTGCAATTTCCGGAGAAAGATTCCTGAATGAATTTAATTCCCCATAGTCATCTCCGCCTTTCATAAACATGATGATTAAAACTTTCCAGCATCGCCCAAGAGCACGCATAGCAAGTCCGAGAGACGCAGTAGTTTTCCCTTTGCCGTCTCCGGTATAAACCTGAATGTATCCGTGTTTCGCCCAATTAGGATTTATTAAGTTGTTTTCACATTTGTCCATCATTTGTATTTATTATATATTAAAAACATGCTCGAAAAAACACACCTTCGTACTAAATTTAAAGAAGAACGTAAATCTCTCGATGTAGAACAAATCAGCCGCGATATTGTAAGAAATATCCGTTCACAGGCGTTTTATAAAAAAGCGGAGCATGTTATGATTTTTTACCCGCTGAAATATGAGATTAACCTTTTGGATTTATTGAATGACGATAAAAATTTTTATTTTCCGAAAGTTCACGGTGAAAATCTTTTAGTCTGCCCTTATGAGTCTTCCGTAAAATTTGAAAAAGCTGCTTTTAATATTTATGAACCATGTTCAGCCCCTGTTTTCCCCGAAATATTGGATTTAATTTTTGTTCCGGCTCTTGCCGTTGATAAAAATAATTTCCGTTTAGGCTACGGCGGCGGGTTTTATGACAGGTTCCTAAAAACCATCGATGTCATAACTGCGGTTCCGATTTATGAAAATTTTGTAGTTGAAGAGTTGCCGCATGATGATTATGATGTTCGGGTTGATTGTATAATTACAAACGGCAAAAAGGCCCACGTTTAAGTGAGCCTTAAATATCGGTTAGTTAAGGAGAGAGGATGGATATTGCCTGTATGAATTATGCTACGTATTCAGGTTTCCATTGTTCTGCGGCTTTGTCTTCACCCTGTTTAGTGCTTTCAAATTCAGCTTCTAAGAGTTTTAACTGGGTTTCTAATTTTGCCTTTTCCTGCTGGATTGCTTTTTCCTGTTCATTTAAAAGTTTTTGTTCAACTTTTCCAAACTGTTCACGTTGTTGTTTGTACAAGTTATCAAAGATCCATTTTTGATACATCATTTGCTGATTTGGATCCTGCATTTGCTGCATTTGGGCTTGAATTTGAGGTAAAGCCATCATTTGCTGCATTTGCTGTTGTGCGTTCATTAATGAACCGTTGTGAGCATACGTCATATACATCATTGTTCTACCAAACATTGATGCAGGTGTGTTCATCATATCGCTTACTGAAATTGCCCCGTCTGCAATGTTAGCTGCATATTGCTGCAGGTCTTGCAGTTTCTGGTTTAATTGCATTAAGCGATAGTTTAAATCACTTTTCTGACGAATGATCTGAATTTTTCGATACGCGAAAATCAATAGAGACATTGTCCTACTCCTACCATAATTTTAACTAACCTAATTTAACCTATTTTCTACCTTACATATATATAAAAACATGCAACTCGTAAGAATTGCATGTTTTACTAAATTTGTTAATATTTCTTAATAATTTTACAATGAATTACGTTCGACAACTTTATCAATAAGTCCGTATTCTTTAGCTTCAAGTGCAGAAAGGTAGTGATCTCTTTCGCAATCTTCTTTAACTTTATCAAACGGTTGTCCTGAGTTTTCTGCCATAATTCCGATTAACATATTTTTCATACGGATAATTTCTTTAGCTTCAAGCTCAATATCTGTAGCCTGTCCTTTTGCCCCGCCGAGAGGCTGGTGAATCATAATTCTGGAATTAGGCAATGCCATTCTTTTACCCTTTGTACCGGAGCACAGCAAGAATGCTCCCATAGATGCCGCATCTCCCAGACAAATCGTCGCAACATCGGACTTTATAAGATTCATTGTGTCATAAATTGCCATACCGGCTGTAATTACACCGCCCGGACTGTTTATATAAAGCATTATATCTTTTTCGTTGTTTTCGCTGTCCAAAAGTAAAAGCTGTGCAACGATAGAATTTGCAACCTCATCATCAATTTCTGTTCCGAGGAAGATTATTCTTTCCCGTAGCAGTCTTGAAAAAATATCAAAAGAGCGTTCCCCTCTTGAAGATGCTTCTATAACCGTAGGTACATAACCCATAATTCTTAAATAAGTCTCTTGATCCATTTTTCTCTCCTAAGTTATGCATTCATTATAGCATAAAATTATATATTCTAAACAATCAAAATAAAATCAATCACTTGTATGTATCGGCAAAAAATGGTATAATTTAATATATGGATATACAAGGAGAACAGTATGATTGTTAAGTTAATTTTTCTTATAGTATTTATTTTAACTTTTTCCTGGGGCTACCAGAATATAAATATTGAAGATTTTACCAAGGAAAATATAACAGAGCAGATTAAGAAAGAAAAGACTATCAATACTGTTCAAAAAACAAGAGAAAAACGTTATCAGGAAGCTGAGCGTGCTATGAATGCATTTTAATATATATATGCATCCTCAAGCAATTTGATTTCATACATGGTTCCGGCAGGCAGGGTGATGTGGCCGCCTTTTGAGGCTATTGCAAGAAGCGGCGAACCTGCAAAATTCAGTGCATATACAACCACCCCTGTTATTGTCGGTATCGGCGATATTATTACCCCTACAGGATTATCGGCTAATTTTGTTGATGCTCTTCTTGTTTTTTTGTAGAAATTTTCTCCTTTATCTATTTGTGCGGCAACATTCTTCCAGTATTTTCTTTCTCCTTTTATATTATTAAAGAAAATCTTTTTGGAATTCGCTTTTGTAATTTTGGCGTTTATGTCATAAGTTTTGCCGTTATATTGAATACTTGTAGCTTTTAGTACCAGCAGACCTCCGTTGCCGGACGCCTGAGGAGGATGCGATTCTTCAATAATCCCCTTAAATACCGTGCCTGCAGGAATTGTTAAATATCTTTGAGTTACAAGTTCGGTTGAAACAAATGTCATACCGGCTCCTGCAGAGTTCCAGTCAGAAACTTTTGTCTGTGATTTTACTTTGAATTTTGTTCCCTTTTTAATTTTAATTGCAGTAATATCGTTTCTTATTGAAGTGTCAGGCAGTGATTTTTTTACCCGTCCCGTTGAATGGGACTGTTCTATGGTAATCGTTGATTTTGGAGGTGTGGAAGGCAGGGTGGAAGGAGGCGTGTAATTCTTATCCGGTACAGATATACTGTCCGGCAATTCCTGCAATGACGGCAGCGACGGAGCTGAGGTTTTTGTTTCAGGAATTGACGGAAGCTGTTCAAGTTCAAGCTTTGACGGGTTGTAGTTTTTACGAATCTCCTCATCAACCGACATGTCAAGTTCAAGTGAATAAATCGGCATTGCACTTATAAAAAGTACAAATGCCGATATTAATATTTTTTTTAATGAACCGTTCATAAGTCCACCATTCTCATTACAGTTATTGTAATAACTCGTTGATAGCTTTAGCGGCTTTTTTACCTGCTCCCATTGCATTGATTGCATTAGATTCGCCGACAGGTGCTACATCTCCGCC
>JADIND010000218.1 GCA_017694215.1 Candidatus Scatousia excrementipullorum
TTCTCCAGTTGTTTCGGATAAATTCCTTTAAAAATATCCCCGCAATTCAAAAAAAGTACATTAGTATTATTTTCGTTATCATGCAAAATTTTAGATAAAAATGCCGCTGTTTTTCTTGTTTCCTGATGAGAATCAGCGATTGCATATATCTTTGTTATTCCGCCGAATGTCTGCGGCTGCCTGATATCATTAATCTTCATTCTATACCTGCTTAATATTCTACTATCTTATTTTCTTTGCAATATTGAAAATAAAAGCTCCGATACCTCTTAATATACGTCTTTCACACCCGTTTGAATCATTAGCGATTAAAAGAGCAGCTTTCTGGAGTTTACCTTTCAGCCCCTTTGAAAACGGTCTTTTGGCGTAATTCAAATTCATTTCATATCCGTTTATAATACTGCCGCCAACCGAACGTTCTATAAAATAATGTCCGTCTTTAGACAAATTTTGTACTGATTTATGCAATGGGAATTCCCAGCATAAATAAGGTTCTATTGTTGTCGATTTACGTACAAAATCTCCGGAATTTTCTATTTTTTGAGTAATAATTTTATATGCTTTTCTTCCTACAGAACCGTCTTTGGCCGCATATTCTTCCATGAAATAATCACCACGGCATTTGATATTACTATCATTGTAAGAAACAGAAGGCTGCGGACAACGGTTATTAACCCCGTATTTTTCTTCAAGATTTTTATTAATATGGCACCAGACAGTATTCTTAGGCATAATTAAACGTAAACTTTTAGACTCCATACACACTTTTCCTTTATGATTTTTACTGTTTTTATACTTATGTATTTAATAAACCCGTGAAAATTAAATCTTTTGCTATTCCTTCATAGCACTGATATACCTTACATTACGATTATAAGCGAATTTGAACCGTTTTTATACACTGTTAACATTTCTTAATATTATAAAAAAAGACTGCAATTTGCATTGCAGTCGTAAGCTTCATCTATTTTGATATTAGACATTTAAAAGTGACTTATCGGTTTGCTTTCCGATTTGTGTGTATTCAAACCCTCTTTCAATAAGACGTTTTGCATTATACTGATTTCTTCCGTCGAATATAACAGGATTTTTCAGTAATGATTTAATCTTATCAAAATCAGGTCTTCTGAATTCGTTCCATTCAGTTAAAAGTAACAGTGCATCTGCATTTGACAATGCATCGTAAGAAGATTTTGCATATTCGATTTTGTCACCGAAAATAAATTTTGCACTGTCAAAAGCTTTCGGATCATATGCCTGAACTTTAGCACCTCTTTCCAGCAAAGCATTGATAATTGTAATAGCAGGAGCCTCTCTCATATCGTTAGTCTTAGGTTTAAAAGCAAGGCCCCAGATTGCAAAGGTTTTACTTGAAAGATTATTGCCGAATCTTTTGAGAATTTTGTTAATAAATATTTGTCTTTGTCTTTTATTAACATCATCTGCAGCCTGTAAAAGCTGGTAATCGCATTCATTATCTTTAGCGGTTTTCAAAAGAGCTTTTACATCTTTAGGGAAACAGCTTCCGCCATATCCTAAACCAGGGAACAAGAATTGTGAACCGATACGTTTATCGGAACACATACCAATTCTTACCATTTCGGCATCAGCACCCACTTTTTCACAAATATTTGCAATTTCGTTTGCGTAAGAAATTTTTACGGCAAGGAATGAATTTGCCGCATATTTAGTCATTTCTGCAGATTTAACATCCATTATGATAACCGGATTGCCTGTTCTCAAAAACGGAGCGTATAATTCCTGCATAATTTCAGTTGCTTTTTGAGAATTTGAACCGATAACAACTCTGTCAGGTTTCAAAAAGTCATCAACAGCAGCACCCTGTTTTAAGAATTCAGGGTTTGAAACAACATCGAAATCTTCACTTGAAACTGATTTTATAATAGAAGTAACTTTATCGGCAGTGCCAACAGGAACAGTTGACTTATCAACAATAACTTTGTAGCCGTTCAGGGCTTTACCAATACCTTCAGCGACCTGACAAACATACTGCAAATCGGCAGAACCGTCTTCACCCTGAGGAGTACCAACTGCAATAAAACAGACCAGCGATTTTTGAACGGAATCAGCTAAGTCGGAAGAAAACTTCAAACGGCCTTCTGCAACATTAACCTTAATAAGTTCCTCCAAACCAGGTTCATAAATCGGCACAATACCTTCTTCAAGCTTTGCCAATTTTTTTAAATCATTGTCAACACAGATAACATTGTTGCCCATTTCTGCTAGACAAGTGCCGACTACAAGACCTACATAACCTGTACCTACTACGCATACTTTCATTATTTATTCTCCTTTATTTTTCTGTCAAAATATTCAATAGTTTTTTGCAAACCTTCTCTTATATCAACTTTCGGTTCCCAGCCAAGTTCTTTTTTTGCAAGAGAGATATCCGGTTTTCGCTGGGTAGGGTCATCACCCGGCAAAGGTCTGTAAACTATTTTAGAATTTGAATTTGTCATTTCTATAATAAGTTTTGCAAAATCAAGAATTGTTCTCTCGGACGGATTACCAAGGTTAACCGGCCCGACAAATTTTTGAGGATTGTTCATCATTTTAATTATACCGTCAACGAGATCCGATACATAACAGAAAGAACGGGTTTGAGAACCGTCACCATAGATAGTAATATCATGCCCCTGCAGAGCCTGAACAATAAAGTTAGAAACAACCCTGCCATCATTCGGATCCATATTCGGACCATACGTATTAAAAATACGAATAATTCGAGTATCTACACCGTTTTGTCTGTGATAATCCATCATAAGAGTTTCAGCACAACGCTTACCTTCATCATAGCAGCTTCTGACACCTATAGGATTAACATTACCCCAGTAATCTTCACGCTGCGGATGTACCTTCGGATCTCCATAAACTTCACTTGTAGAAGCCTGCAAAATTGTTGCCTTACAGCGTTTTGCAAGACCAAGCATATGGGTTACACCCAAAATTGAGGTTTTAATTGTTTTAATTGCGTTATATTGATAATGAGGAGGACTTGCAGGACATGCCATATTATAAATTTGATCAACTTCGGCAAAATATTCTTTTGTTATGTCATGACGGACCAGTTCAAAATGATCATTTGACAATAGATGTCTTATATTATCTTTTGAACCTGTAAAAAAATTGTCCAGACAGATTACGTCATTGCCTTCATTTAATAATCTTTCGCACAGATGGCTTCCGATAAAACCTGCACCGCCCGTTACTAAAATTCTCTTCATTCCTTAATCCTCATTTACTTCTGCTACAAGCATTGTTTCTGCGTTAACCACATTATATATCAAAGGTTTTACTATTTTAAACCTGTATCCGAGATTCCAACTCTCTATAACAGGTTTTATCTCAAAATAATCCGAAGCTTTGTGGTATAAACTTATCAATAAAATCGGACGCTGAGTCTTGATAGTATATTCTGCCCCTTTCAAAAACTCCTGTTCAAAACCTTCCAAATCTGTCTTGATAAGCCCTACCCGTATATTGTGTTGTTTTACATAATCATCAAGCCTGACAACATATGTATCCTGCGTTTCGTAATCACTTTGTGAATGTTCATCAATAAGCAAAGTCGAACCGGAACCGCAAAGCTGTAATTTTCTGACTGTAGATTCACTTCCCAGAGCTAATCGTACGGGCACGACCTTACTCAACATGTTAATTTTAATCGTTGAATTTAGTAAGTCAAACGTTTCCTTATTCGGTTCAAATGAATAAATTCTATCACAATCAAGTTCAGAAAAAATTAGAGCTGAATCCCCGACACTTGCACCGGCATCAATGATGCATTTTCCTTTAATAGCATCTATGTTATTAATGTATTCTATACAATGTTTATAGTAAAATACACTCGGTCCAAAGTAATTTGCAGGAAGAAAATAATTTTTATATCTGAACAAATTTTCATTAACTGTAAGTGTTTTAGAAAAGAATTCTTTATCAAGTTTTTTAAACATTGACTTTTCATATTGTGAATACAAATCAACGCTGGAAACTCCATCTGATAAACGTTTTGTCCTGTTTATCTGCTTTATGGTCGTATCTATAGTTTTAATACTCTCTTCATCAAGATTCCTAATTAATGCACTATATTTATCTTGAAAATCTTTACGGGCAAAATATTTATGAAAATCCTGCAAAAAAGCCTGTTCATGAATATTATCATAATAATATTTCTCACTCTTATCTCTTATTTTCTTTCCGAAAATATATGCAATGTTTGTTTTCAAATTTAAAGAAAACAATTTCTTAACTTTTTCTTTTTCTGAAATATCATATCTATCCTTTATTATTTTTTTCTGTAAGTCATATCGTACAAATTTCGGAAGTTTTGAAACATAACCCCAATAAATATCAGTATAAGGTTTATGCATCTCTTTCCAGTTCTGCGATACGTAATGTATAATATTAGCAAACATCAAGTTGTTTTTATATTCATTATGAATTCTGTCTGAAACCTGAGACGGAAAATGTTCGGCAATCCAATCAGTATTGGTAACAACATCCCATACCTGATTAATATACTTAACTCTGTTAAAACATATAATATTAAATATATCCTGATCTGCAAAATACAACGGCGGGGTTATTGATTTTGCAGTATTAATAAACTTTTTAAAAAAATTCTCTTCCCTCATTTTTTCTAAATTCATTAACATAACAC
>JADIND010000219.1 GCA_017694215.1 Candidatus Scatousia excrementipullorum
ATGTTATGATGCCTAAAATGGATGGATATGGCGTAACAAGAGAAATAAGAAGAACTTCTGATGTCCCGATTATTATTTTAACAGCTCTCGGTGATGTTTCTGAAAGAATTACAGGTCTGGAACTCGGTGCAGATGATTATGTTATCAAGCCATTTTCACCAAAAGAATTGGAAGCACGTGTAAAAGCTGTTCTCAGAAGAACTAATAACAGAGAAACTGTTGCTACAACCGGCAAGGTGACAAAAAATGTTATTACAACAGGTAATATTAAGATTGATACTGCACGCCGTCAGGTATTTAGGAAGAACGAAAGAATCAGACTTACCGGTATGGAATTTAGTTTGTTAGAATTACTTGTTAATAATTCCGGTCAGGCTTTTTCAAGAAACGAAATATTGCAGCATGTATGGGCTTATCCGCCGGATCACCGCATTGATACAAGAGTCGTTGATGTTCATATTTCAAGACTCCGTTCAAAATTGGAAACCGATCCGGCAAATCCTGAGTTAATCCTTACTGCACGCGGCATCGGATATATGTTCCAGAGAATTAGTTAAACATAAGCCCCTTATGGGGCTTTAAATTTATAAAGTTCTAATAATTTTGAATTACCTGAAATGTTATTTCAATGTATTTATAAATTTTTCGTCTTCATATAAAATTCATGGTTAGATTTATTATAATAATTTTAATATTACTAGTTTATTTTGGTCCGAATGTATTGGCATATTTTGGACAATATAAGTCTGAGACATTGATATGTAATATTCAAGAAAAACGCTGTGAAGTTGAGCGAGTAACAAGAGCAAATAGAGTAGAGCGACAATTTCTTGTGGATCCGTATGAAGTTAAAGATTTACAAGTAGCAAGACAGTCATACCAAAAGAAAACAGGGATAAGAATGCAGCGGCACACATTCAGTTATTACGAACTTAAATTCGTAAAATCTGATGACAGATACAGTGTAATTTTTCACAGAGGCTTTTCTTCACAGCAAGAAGCAGAAGCTAAAGCAGATGAAATCAGAGCGGCTTTCAGAAGTGGCAGTAACATAATAAAAATAAGCCGATAAAATTTTCTGGACAAAAAATCTTTTTATGTTATGATAATAGAGAACTAATTATATGGCGGATATCGTCAAGTGGTTAAGACCTCGGATTGTGGTTCCGATATACGTGGGTTCGAATCCCACTATCCGCCCCATTTACAAAAAGAGTCTCATTAGCAGGCTCTTTAAAATATTATAGGGATAAGTATGAAAAATTTATTTTTAGCTATACTTATTTTAGCAATGTTTCCTAATGTATCATTTGCCATTGGTGCTAAAAGTACAATGAAAAAAATTATGGATAGCTGGATTGGTGAAAATTTAGAAACTGTTATTGACCACTGGGGCTATCCTACGCAAGAAAAAACTATCGCTGGAAAAAAACTGTATTATTGGATAAACAGTTATTATACTGTTTCAGGTAATCAGTATGGAGTTTATGGTGGTGAGTCAACCTGCAATAGAATATTAGAGGTTGATAAAAACAACAATGTTATAAAATGGCAATGGGAAGGTAATAGCTGTCCAGCAACATATTTCACGGGTAAAAAATTTGTAAATCCTAACAATAATCCTTGGCGTAAGAAGGATGTAAAGTAATATTTATAGGTGTTATGGAAGATATAATTCTCTTTAGTTTAATAATGCTCCCTATTATAATAATCCCTGTAATTCGCTTTGTACTACGCTATAATGAGTATAAGAACAGTAATTATTATAGAACTACGCAAAACTCTTATGGGTCTGTATTTTGGGATAGTGGTAAGTATGGAGAGTATAGTTTATCTCGATATTTACAGCCTTTTGAGTCAATGGGGTGTAAGTTCTTATTTAATCTATATATACCACGAGAAAATGGAAAGACAACTGAAGTTGACATTATAATGTTTCATCCCAAATGTCTGTGCGTTATTGAAAGCAAGAATTATAGCGGTTGGATATTCGGACATGAGCGTCAAAAGATGTGGACTCAAACCTTGCCTGTCTGTTATGGGGAAAGTCATAAGGAACGTTTTTATAATCCGATTATGCAGAACGCTACTCATATTAGAAGCATAAGAAGATTAATTGATGACAGAATACCTATATATTCAGTTATTGCATTTTCCGATAAATGCAAACTAAAGAAGGTAACAGTTAAGAGTAATAACATACTAGTAACATATTATAGTCAGCTTGCAAAGGATTTAAAGATAAGATTAACTGCTGAAACTATTAAGAGTACAATATCTCAAGAATTAGTAGAGGATGCATATTTAAAACTACTGCCGTATTCACAGGTGAGTGAATTGATAAAATCGGAGCATATATGTAACATTTAACGACAGAATTAATATGAAATGTACAACATATGCATTTCATCTATTGGGAAATTTTCAAGTTCTCGAATAATTATTTCTGTTAATGGTTGTAACCAGATAACATCACCTGCCCCACTAATTTAAAATCCTCTCTATGAGAGGGTTTTAGTGTTTTGTATTTTTGTTTAGGCTTCGACCTGCCGGAAGTGTCCCAAAATAGTTTAGGATATATTTGAATTTGTAACCTGCAACTTATTAATGAATTTTCTTTACTATATTTCTTGTCTGCCAGAGGTATAATTGTCCGTTTTTTATACCGCCTTCAATATCTTGAGGTTTTCCGAATTCTTTTTCTAATACAAGGAATCCGTAGGTTGTGGTAAATTTTAATTTACCGCAACTAAAATGTTTCTATAATCAGAGATTACCAAAACCTACTAAAAACTTAGCGTTAATTTTTCCGGGTTAATTTTTTGCTTTTTCTTGTTTTACTTTGTCATATACTTTTTTCCCGCCGAGCATTGCATAGTTTATTATAAGTTGCGGTACAAATGTGATAAGTCCCAGTAATAGTGCACAGTTCCGTATTCCTTTTATGTTAATTCTGTTATTTTTAAGACAGTCTAATTCGTGTTGTAGATTTTTTATATTTTTTGCTATATGTTTATCATTTTCTTGTTTTGAAATTTCCACAATATCTTTTTCAAGAGCTTTAATTTTTGAATTCAATTTGTCAGTATTTGTCAGCACTCTGGACTGTATTATATAATCCCCGCCAGCACCGCCTGCTGCTCCAACAGCTCCCCATATGACAGCATCAGTCAGCGGATTTTTATTAAATACATTTAAATTAGAATTCCTATTTGGGGCTGCAGAGTTTGAGGTATTTATGGTAGTTGACATTTTTGAATATTCCTTATCTAATTAGACTTAGTATGCTTAAAAACATGTAAAAATCAAATTATGCCCTACTCACTGCTAACTTTTACAAAAATTTACATAAAACTATTCACCGTATTTTTTCATTCTGCCGCATGATTTGTCCTCATCGCAAAAGCCGAGCCTTTCACATTTTGGAACAAGATACGGTTTGAGCCATGGTTCTTCTTTTATAAGTTCATCACACATCATTTTAACAAGAGTTCTGATTTCATATTGTGCTCTTGTACAGAGTCTTAAATTTGCAAGGTGAATCATTTCTCTTAGGTTAAGACTTGCAACAAGAGAGCTTGCTGCAGCATTTGGAAGAACAAATCGTGCATCTTCCGCAGGGATTCCGGCATCAACAAATTCCTGATACTGTTCGGATATTTTCTCCATAAATTCTATGTATTTCTTTTTCAGATTTTCGTCTTTTTCAATGGTTGGCGGAATAATGTAATCAAATTGCCCTTTCTCTTTTACGTAACGCTGAGATTTTTGGGAAAATGACATATGGCGGTGGCGTACAAGCTGATGTGTGCAGGCTCTTGAAACGTTTGATATCGCAAAGCTTACCTGTATGTGTTCAATAGTTGAATAATGACCTGATGAGATTACTCTCTCAATTAATTTGAGCATTTTTTCCCTGTCATCGGTGCTGTTATATATATTAATCGGATAATCTGCACTGTAACAGGTTCTGCAGGCGGTATAAACAGTTTTTAGCATATTATCAGGTTTTGAAATTAAATTTACTACAGGTTTATTGTTTGTTTCCATATTTTTTCCCCTTATTATATCTGCTTCTGTTCATTATAGCATTGCGGCTTTTATCATGTAAATTATGTAAATTTTTATTATTTTCCGTAGCAATTTTTTTATTCTTTCGGTTTTAATATGAGTATAGGGGAATATTTTCAATGACAGATAAGTTATCATTTTTTAATGAGTTTAAGCTTCCGACGGCATCTTCGGTTAATTTATCTGCAGCGGTTTCAAAAAACAACGGAAACTCTGAAAAACTCCCATCTAATACTCAATCCCAAAATACTTCTGTCAGAGATGAGTTTGTTAAAATAAAACGTAAAAACGGTTTATTTGAGAAGCTTTATGACTGGTTAAAAAATAAAACCGGCTTGGGCAAAGGTTCTAAGAAACTTGAAGCTGATATTGCTCAATATGAAAACGGGTCAAAGTCAGAAGCTGATGTAAGAAAAAATCTTGATAAATATCGTGTTTCACAATACAATGCACAACAAATTCTTGGTGATGCTGCATCTATAGGTGCCGGTATGGGTGTATTTTCTTTGCTAAATAATAAATTGAAAATTATGGCTGCAAAAAATAAGGTTGGAATAAAGCCGTTTGCAATTTTTTCAGATGTAGCTGAAGAGGTAAAACCCGTAAAGAAATTTGTTTCATTTTTTGAAAAAATGGGAAAAACAAAGCGGCTTGCGATTGCCGGTATTTTTTCTGCTATAGCTGGTGCATTTGTTAAAAGTATTGTAATTGCAGCTGACAGAATCGGTTCAAAAGGCTATAAATCAGCAATTCCAAAGGATAAAGAACATCGTACGGACAGATACAGAGACCAAAAAGCTCTGAATAAAGAAAAAAATCATGAAAACTTTAAAAATATATACACAGGTGGATTGAATGGTATTTTATCAGGGTTTGCTGGACTTTGTGGCGGAATTTTAGGCGTACCTCTTGTTATTGCTTCAAATCTCGGGTTAAGATATGTGCAATCGCAGAAAGATAAGGGAATCAAACCGTCATTTAAAGATTTTACAGAAAAATTTAAAGATAATGCAATAATTAATTCTGCTTCTTCTCTTATTCTTGCTCTTCCGCTGATTAAAAAAGCCCGTTATAATAAAGTTTTAAGTAAAAATCTTGATAAAGTTACTGCCAAATTAAAAGATGTTAATCTCACAATGCCTTTTAAATCTACAGCAACTGCATATACAGAGTTAAAAGACATGCTTTTATCATCGTCTAAATTATCAGAAATTATTGGTGCAAATGTTCCTGTCAGCACAAAGATAGAAAATCTTATAGCAGAAAACATCTTTGCAGCAAAATTTATTCAAAATTCAGGAAATTTTGATGAATTGGCCAAAGCCTTAAAAGAAAGTTGTCCTCCGTCAAGAACTGTTGATGAAGCTGAAAAGCTTATTAGTGAAACTTTTGGTAAGAAATATGTTCTTTCAAAACTTCTCGGCGTAGGGACTGTTGCTGAAACGTATCTTGCGAAGAATACCGAAACCGGTAAAGAAGTATGTATAAAACTTCTAAAAAATGGTATTAATGCTGAAAAAATAACTGCTGATAAGAATAAAATGATTGAAATTGTAAAATCAAAAATTTCTGATGAGAAACAACTTCAATATTATATCCGTAATATTGAGGATCTGGCAGAGGCTATCGGTAAAGAAGTTGATCTGAACAATGAGCTTCATTCCGCACAGGAGCTTGCTAAATTTTCAAAATATGCTAATGTCGTAAAACCGTTTGAGATAAAAAATAATATTTATATCATGGAAAAAGCTCCAGGTATAAGCTTAAAAACTCTTCAGGATGTATCGAGTCTAGAGGCTGCAAAGAATTATTACTCTAAAAAACTGGAAAAATTTAAGAGTGAGAAAAATGAGTTTGGTGTTATTTACTGTAAAGATGAAATTAATCATATAGAACAGAAAATCGCAAGGATAAAGGAGAATTCGCCTGATTTTGCTTCTATTGATATTACACCGAAAGAGATTGACAGACTTCTATCACAGTATATAAAGGTTAAAACGGAGCAGTTTGACAGTATTCATAAAGGTGGCAAAGTTCTCCACGGAGATACTCATCCTGGTAATATTTATGTTGACCTAAATGCATTAAAATCCGGTAAAGGAAATGCACTTACTCTTGTGGATACAGGCAATACGATTAAATTGTCTATGGAACAGTCAAAAAATGCCCTTAAACTTGATCAGTATATAAGACGCGGTAATGTAAAAGATATTTCGTCTTATGTTGTTGAAGGGGCTATTCTTCCTGATGGTATGACTGAGAAGGCTGCACTTGAAATTGTAGAAACTGATTTAAGAAAAATATTTTTTGATAATGAATCAGCTCTGCAATATATGAATAATGATTCTCTTCTTGCATTAACCTCAAATATTATGAGAAAACATAATATTATACCAGGCAGTACTCAACTAAATTTAGAAAAAGCAAAACATGCATCGGATCAATCCTTCCATGATATAGTGCAGTCTCTTGTAAACACAAAATATTCATCTTTAAATACAGAAAGTAAAAAAGATAAGGCAAAATTAACCTTTATGATTTCAAAAGATGTTGCCAGCTGGGGGGCAAGGCTGTTGAAAGCAAAAAAACTTCAGGAACTTCATAACATGTCACAGTATCCATTTAAGCAGATAATTACAAATGCTAAAAATCCAAATATGCCTGCAACCAATAGTGAGGACTATCTTACTTATAAATTTAAGCAGGATATGACAAACACATTTGAAACGCTAAAATATGATAGCGATGTATAAAATAACAGATAGTTTTCATATAAAAAACACCTGATTTATTCAGGTGTTTTTTATTATTAAGCATTTTCCTATTTGTTGCCGTAACGTTTGTTGAATCTTTCAACTCTACCTTCAGAGTCAAGAATTTTTTGCTGTCCTGTGTAGAACGGGTGGCATTTGTTGCAAATTTCAACAGTAATGTTATCAGCTACTGAACCTGTTTCAATTTCATTACCGCAAACACATTTGATAACGGTTTTCTTATAATCAGGATGAATTCCTTGTTTCATTGTTTTTACCTCTTTCCTTTTCTCAAGATTCCAAACTTGATATTATCTTTCCATTTCGACTATATATATCATACAACAGAAAAAATAAAGTGCAATATATTGTTGCGAAACACAAAGTAATATTCCTTAATCTCTATAGACAATACATAATTCCTCTGTTTGCATGATATATTTTCTTCAATATTATATAAAAAGTTGATGTGTAATTTTAAAGGTTTTGGCATAATAAAAATGTTGCCGTTGAGCGTATATTTTATAGGTGGTTAAATAATATGAATTTACACGAACAATGTTTGCTCCGTTATCTTAAAAATCCTGATGAGCTTTCTTATTCTACCGAAATATTAAAGTTAAATAATTTTATTTTGGAAAAGCGGTTTATAGTAAAAAATTTTGTTGCCAAATCTTCCCAATTCAATTATACTGATAATAAAGATTTGGGATAAAATTTGTTATGCTTAAAAAACTTTTATATACATTATGGTTGGTATTATTCTGTGCCATTGTGTTTATAACTTCAAAAAGTGCTAATATAACTGCATTTATTGATGTTATAGAAAATCGTACCTTTGATTTGCGGCAAAATGTTTTGATTAAAAATAAAGCTAAACATCATAATGATAAAATAGTTATTGTCGCTATTGACGATGCCAGTTATGAATATATTCTTGATAATTATGGCGAATGGCCGTTACCAAGAGATGTTTACGCAAAGCTGGTTGATTTTTTACAGATTCAAAAACCTGATATAGTTGCCTTTGATTTGATGTTTGTTAAATCCATGAAAAGTGCTATGGAAGCAGATAACTCCCTAATTGAAGCTTTCAAAAAATACGATAATCTTTATACTGCAATGAATTTTGATAACCAGCCTGACGATTTAAGGATACCTCCGTCTTTACCGGATAGACTTTCTGTCAATGTTGATAATAAATCAAAGAGAGTCACTTTTGAGGCTCAAACTTACCATAATTGCAGAGTCGTTCTTGATGGTATTCTTAATGCTACACCAAATATTGGTATTATAAATGTTTCACGTGCAGATGACGGTATTTTAAGAAAAATGCCGGTATTTCTTAAATATCAGGGTAAGTTTTATCCTCAACTGGGATTTAAAATCGGAACTGACTATTTGAAAAAAAATGAAAATTTATCAGTAGATAAGTTTGTTATTGATAAAAATGATGAAGTTATCCTTGGAAATAGAAAAATTCGGCTCGATAGCGGTGGTAATGTTATTTTAAACTGGTATGGCGGTGCCGGAACTTATGAGTATATCCCGTTATATAAACTTATAAAAATCGCTAAAGGTGAACTTGCTAATTCGTATGATTTCAATAATAAGATTATTTATTTCGGAACTACTGCTTCCAGTTTATTTGATATTAAGACAACGCCTGTCAGCAGAGTGTTTCCGGGTGTTGAAGTTCAGGCAACTTATTTGAATAATCTTATTGATAATAATTTTATTCATAAGGCCGGTAAGCCTGTCACTATTGTGATGGGTGTGTTTATGGCTATTTTGACGGGCATTATTATTATGTGCGTAAGTTCGGCTTTTGTAGCTTCGCTGGCTTCGTTCTCAATTTATGTTGTTTATGTGCTGGCTGCTTATTTTGCGATGAGATATTTTAATTGCTGGCTTGATATTGTTTATCCGCTTTTGCTTGCAATTACGGCATTTATTTCGGCTTTTATCGTAAAATATCTTATTAAATCAAGGGACTTTGAACATCAATACAAGCTTGCGACAACGGACGGGCTTACTGAGCTGTTTAATCACAGATATTTTCAGGAACAGATGGCTATGCAGGTTGAAAACTGCAAACGTTACAATACGGAATTTTCTATGATAATTCTGGATATTGACTTTTTCAAGAAGTTTAATGATACATTCGGACATCAGGCTGGGGATGCAGTTTTGTGGCAGGTTGCACAAACTTTAAAGAAAAATGTACGTGCTACTGATATAGTTTGCAGGTACGGCGGAGAGGAAATGAGTATTATTTTACCTAATACAGGGAAAAATGTAGCACATTCCACTGCCGAAAAGATTTGTCAGAGGGTTTCTGCTAATAAAATTAAGCTTCAAGGAGATAGAGAAGTTTCTGTGACTATCAGTTTGGGAGTTTCAACGTTTCCGTATGACGGAAAAACTCCTTCCGAAATGATTGATGCTGCTGATAAACGCCTGTACAATGCTAAAAATAGCGGTAGAAATAAGGTGGGTGAATAAAAGGAGAAAATTTTGATGGATAAAATTAATTATACGGTTACTCTTGACGATTGCAGAGATTATGTTAAATATCAGCTTAAAATTCCGAGAGTAAGAAAATATATAATGAAAGCACCTTTATCCTTATTAAAAATTTGTGTTATTGTGTTTATTGTGTTTTCACTTTCCTCAATACCGGCACTTTGGAATTATTGGCAGACATTACAGACAACACAGGGGCTGGGATTATCTAATCTTCTTAGTATAATATTTCATTTTACAGTTTTAATCTTAAGTGTAAGCTGGCCGTTTATTCTTATTATGATTGTTTTTTTTGCTGTATATTTCTCTTTGTATTACTTTGACCTGTTTCATATTTTGTCTAAAAAAATTTATAAACTGTTAGAGGGCGGAGATTTAAGTGTTGATTTAGAAATAAAAGATGAAGGTTTGTGTGCATACGGTAAAGGTCGTTCTTCATCTGTAAACTGGAATGGCATTATTGATATTTATGATACAGGAAAAATTTTTCTTATTTTTATTACGGATTATCAGGCTGTTGTTATTCCGAAAAGAGCCTTTGGTAATGAAGAAAACGCACAAGAGTTCTTTAATTTAGTCAGCAGCAAATTAGCAGACTTGAAGAAGAGCTGTTAATGTAGATATTATCTTTCCGTAATCTTCTTCTGTAACGAGTACGGAGCGAATTTTTGCTGCATTTTTTATTCCTGCAATGTAATAAGGATAAAATTTTCTGAAGAATTTTATCCCTACCTTTTCCCCGCGAAGTTCTATTTCTCCGTCCAGATGAGTTTTTAATATTTTAATTTTTTCTTCAATAGAAGGTTCGGGAAGTTTTTCTCCGGTGGCAAAATAGTGTTCAATTCTGCCTATTAGTGTAGGATCTCCCATTGAGGCTCTTCCTACAGCAACCCCGTCTGCTCCTGATTCCTCAAGACATTGAATTGCACTATCAATCGATGTTACATCCCCGTTTGCAAACACCGGAATATCTACATTTTCTTTTAATTTTCTAATCATTTTCCAGTCGGCATTTCCGGAATACATCTGTGAGCGGGTTCTTCCGTGAATTGTTATAAATTCTGCTCCGGCCTTTTGCATCTGTTGTCCGAATTCTACAAAATTCAGTTCATCCAAGGTATAGCCGAGTCGAAATTTTACGCTCACCGGCTTATTTGTACCGTCTTTTACTGCTTTTACAAGATCTGCCGCAAGGGCCGGATTTCTCATTAATGAACATCCATCCTGTCCTTTTACGACCTTATTTACAGGGCATCCCATGTTTATGTCAATCATATCTGCCATTGGGGTGAGATATTCCGCTGCAGCTCTCATCAGGTGTGGTTTATGCCCGCTTATCTGATATGAAATAGGTGAATGGTCGGCTTCACGTTTTATAATATCTCCGCCTTTTACCTGTGCAAGAAATTCAGAACTAATCATTTCGGTTGTCAGAAGGGCATTTTGTGAGTATTTTCTCACAAGGCTTCTTAGTACATAATCTGTAATCCCCGCCATGGGAGCAAGTGATACTCGGCTTTGTATAAGTGTGTTTACTCTATTTTGCATAATCTTTCAATTCTTCCGCTCTGGTTTTTGCGTACTGTTTGTATTCATCATCCGGGGCTGCTGAATTTGCATAGGCCGTATAATAGTTATATGCTTCCTTATATTTTTCAAGAGTATCATAATCTGCGGCAAGCATATAATTTATTATAATTAAATCAGGATTATTTTGTGCAAGAGCCTTTTCAAAATCTTTAATAGCTTCTGCAGGCTGTTTTTTGCTGTCGTAAATCATGCCTCTGTAATAAAGTGCATAAGCATTTTTGTCATCAGCCGCGATTACTTTATTCAATAAAGCAAGACTTTCATCGTATTTTTCATTTTCATAAAGGCTTATGGCTTCGTTAAGTGTGTTTGCCTTGTTTTGTTCCTTTATTTGAGCAAGCAAATCAGATGCCTGCTGGTTGTTTCTATTGAGCGTCAGAGCTTTGTTCAAATAAGCCTCAGCCTGTGTATAGTCTTCGCTGTCCGCATAGAGTGCCCCTATATAAAAGGCAGTATCCGAATCTGTAGGTTTAAGTTCAAATGCTTTTTTGTAATACGTAATTGCGGCATTTATATCATTCATATTCTGGTAAGATGAGGCTATACCTATCATTGAGTCATATGTAGGCGGGTTTATTTTTGAGTATTCAGCAATGGCATTTTCGTAATCTTTTGCGTTGTAATATTCTGCAGCCTGTGTAAATGTTGAATTTATATTCTGTTCTTTTATTGAATTTAATGTTGTATAAACCTGGTTGCTATCCGGAAATTTTGTGCGGGCAATGCTTAAAGTGTTCAATGCCGCTTCTGACTGACCTGCTTCATTCAGTGCTATTGCAAGATTTGTGTAGATTTCTCCAGTTGTATCTTTGGGCAGGACTTCTTTATACAGAGTAATCGCGTCATCATATTTCTTTTGTTTATGCAAATCCAGTGCATAAGTATAGAGCATACTTGTAATGTTTGTGTCTTTTGCATTTTTCTTCAGATAATCAATAAACTGCGGAACAGTCATATCGTTTCTTGCACTTGCAAACATTTCATTCTGTGCGGTTTCGTTTGCCGGATCAAGTGAAAGGACTTTTTTGTATGCAGCCTGTGCAGCCTTGTTATCCCCGAGTGCCGCAAGACATTGTGCTTTGTACAGGTTTGCACTTACATTATCAGGGTAAAGTATAAGAACGGAATCATATGCAATTAGTGCCGTTTTATAGTCGCCCTTTTGCTGGTATAAGGTTCCCGTGTTAATTCTTGTATTTACGTTAGAAGGATTAAGCTGTTCAGCTTTTTTATAGTATGCAAGTGCCTCCTCAAGTTTACCCTGTTTTTGAAGAATAGCACCGAGATTGGATGTTATATCCGCATCTGACGGAGTTTCTTCAAGTTTTTTCTTGTAAATCCTTTCTAAAGCGAATAAAACTTCTTTGTTGTCTGTACTTTTTGTTAAAATATAGTTAAATTCCTCTACTGCAGCTTCTTCAGAACCAAGTTTGTCGAGAAGTTTCGCATAAGACAGTCTGAGCGGAATGTCTGACGGAGAAACTGAAATTGCTTTTCTGTAATATTCGGCGGCTTTGGGTTCATTACCCAGAAGTTTCATTATGTCACCGGTTTGTTTATAACTCTCTTTTATTAATTCTTTGCTGCCCAGTGACTGATTAAATTCATATGCTGCTGCAGCAAAGTTGCCTTCAGCTCTGAGCTGTCTGGCTTTTTCATATCTTGATTCAGGGCTTAAGTCAAATTTAAGAACAGAAAGGCATTTATTTAAGTTATTTGTTACCGGTGTAATTCCCTGTGCAGAATTCTTGACCTGATTTTCGTTCGGATAATACTGCATGTAAAATAGTGCACTTCTGTAATCATCGGCAGCCTTTTCCCAGTTTTTTTCGCTATTTGCATAATATGTTCCTCTTGCAAGATAAGAATTTATCAATCCTATTCTTGCGGAATTGTCGAGGTAATTAATTCTCAAGGCATTTTTGAATTCAGTAACAGCACCTGAATACTGATAGTTTGACAGGTACTGCTGCCCTAAGTCAAAATGCTCCTTAAAATCAGCGAATGCAGGTGAAGTAAGCGTGATTGCACAAACCAAAGTGATTACGGATTTTTTCATGTTAAATGCCCTCATATTATCACTGTATTAATCTTAATACAATAATAACCGATTGTATATTCCATTTGTATTAATCACTTTTACAATTTAATAATTTGTTACGAGTATTAAAAAAGGACCTGATTTTTCAGGTCCCTGTTGAAATTGTGACATAAACGAGTTATTCAAAATCAGTTTTTGAAATGAATACAAGCATTTCATCAAACATTTTCTGCAACGGAACTTCCATTGAAATTTCCGGCATTTTGTCCAGGCTCAATTCTTCATTCTTTAAAGCGTCAATAATCTCGTTTTTTGGGGTTTTTGTCATCATAAATAATACTCCTGTTTATTCTTCCGTTCAACAATTTGTATATCGGCATATATTTGATAAAACTTTAATATATCTTTTGGATATATATGCTCAAACTTTAATCATTGACTGCTTAACCGGCAATTTTAACAAAATTTTAACATTTTGTTACAAAAAAATAATTACCTAAAAGTTAACTAAATTCTATGTTTGTGCTAGCATTAATATGTTACAAGATATAAGGAGATACAAAAATAGCTAACGATAACAGACAAAAGGACAGAGATAAAGTTATTATGAACGAAAGAATTCGTTCGAAAGAAGTGAGATTAATCGGTGAAAACGGAGAAAATCACGGTATTGTTGAAACTTCAAAAGCCTTAAGAATGGCTTATGATGCGGATTTGGATTTAGTTTTAATCAGCCCTAACCAGGAACCGCCGGTTGCTAAGATTTTAAATTACGGTAAATATAAGTATGAACTTGAAAAGAAAGCTAAAGAAGCAAAGAAAAAGCAGCATACGGTTGATGTTAAAGAGGTTAAAATCCGCTATAAAATAGATACTCACGACTATCTTGTAAGAATTAAAAGTATTCAAAAATTTATTGCTCAGGGTAACAAAGTTAAAGTTGTGATAATGATGAGAGGAAGGGAAATGCAGCATTCTAATCTGGCATTTGACCTTGCTAACAGATTTATAGAAGATTTGAAAAATGAGCCGCTTGTGGTTGAGAAAAAACCTATGCTGGAAGGCCGTAACGTAACGTTATATCTTGGCCCGCAGTAGTTTTTAGCGTTCGATACCGCCTAAATCAGTGATATAACCGTTTTTAACGTTATCTATACTAATATCGTGATGTTTGAGGTTGTTTCGTTTAAGCCATTCATGCAGCATAATCCCTTCATGTTTCGGGTAAGAATAAGGTCCGATGTATTCCACAATAGTCCAGCCGCCTTTGTAGCCGTCATAGTCCTTAAATTGTGTTGCAACGCTTATATTTCCATGTTCATCATATTTTACCCCTTTTTCATACAGAATCATATCTTCATATATTTCTGTAGGAAATTGGGATTTATCTTCAACCTGTTTAATCAGAGGATTTGCAAAATATAATTCCGGAATGTTACATATTTTTTCGTCTTTTAGAGCGTGATATACTGCCAGTTCTCCAAAAATGCTGTAAGAACTTATTTCTTCCGGCTTAATATATGTTTTCATGGCTGTTTCGTTCCCGTCTTTATCCCACAATTTAAATACGGTACTATTTTCGCCTGAGCCGATGTATTCAAAGTCTATTCTTTTGCCGTTAAGCTCAATATAGCTGTCAGTTTCATTAATAAGCGATTTATTTTGTCTTATGTGATAAGAGAGTGTGTCCAGAGTTTCTCTGATTTTGTTGAGTTGTATTCCGCGGAACAGTTCAGGTACTTTGTTAATTATGAAAGTGTCCTTGTTTTGACTGTTAAGTTTTTTTATTAGTGCGGCGAATTTGAATGCTGCATCATCATTTTTTCCGTCAAACAGGTTTAATGTGTCAAGGCTTTTCATGTTATTTGCAAAAAAGTTAATTCTTCCTCTTTTGTAATCACTTCTATGGATGGAGAAGGAATCATTAAAATATATACCGCTGATAAAGTCGTTTTGACGGATTTCGTCAAGATTTTTTTCTATTTTTGAAAGATTAACCATGCCTGTAAAGTCAGGGCTATTGGTATTTTTTTGAGTTGTGCGGGTGTAAATATTATACGGGGTAAGATTTTGAACTTTCATATTGATAGTAAAACTCAAACATGAAAATTTTTGCTACAAAATAAACATGATGTTATAATAAGTTGCTGAAACGCTCTGAAAATAAGTGACTTGACTTCAAAAGTTTATTACATATAATATAAAATGTAGTTAATCAAGCTGCGACTGAAAATTTTGATTAAAGAATACATTTATGCCGCGTTAGCTCAGTTGGTAGAGCAAGGGACTGAAAATCCCTGTGTCCTTGGTTCGATTCCGAGACGCGGCATTTTTGTTTGCCTTTTTATAAATAGTTAAATTTTCTGTTGTTAACATCAAATCAACTGTTAATTTACGATTAAATTTAATCAGTTTTTATTATTCCACTGACTTTGATATTAGCAAAATCTTTTAGTTTTAATACGGAACCGTTTATATCTGCATCACCTTTGATTGTTTCAAGGTTAGCCAAATCTAATACCCGTGAAAAATGGAAAATAGCATTCCCACCGATAGTATGCTTTGACAGACATTGCAGGAATTTGATTTTTTTGAAATAATAGGGGTGTGTTTCAAATATATCTTGATTTTTTTAGTCGGAAATCGCTAAAAATGAAATTCCTGAATTGGGTGTTCTTTTAAAATAATCAAACCATGTGACTCTTTACAATCATATTTTTTTATAGATATTCAAACAAAATTTTAGATAATTTAGATTCCTTAAATTCGTCTTTTATCTCATTTACTACTTTATTGTACAAGTCAACAAGACTATGTTCTTTTGTGTTTTCTAATGTATATGGAGCAGAACCCAAATTTTCCATTATTTTATTTTTATCTTTTTTGTATACCTTTAAATATATACTATCTCCACTTTCATTTCGGTCTAATAATACCAAGTCCTTATTTCCATTATTTTCAAGCATTTTAATTTGATTTTTTATTCTATTGCTAGCACCTTCAGTATATAATCTAGCAAATCTAAAAGAAACTCTAACTCTTGATGTAAAATTAGGTTGATTTGCATTATATGCTTGTACTTTAGAAATCATTTTTACTCCTATAATTCTTTATTATATCCTACTACTTTATAACTACAAAAATCCTGAATATTTTTTTTGCTATTTTTATTAAAAATTTTTACAATACGCTCTAAAAAAATTTATTCCTTTTTAATCTTAAATTTATAACATTATTTAGGGTTTCTAAATTTACCTGTCCAAAAATTCCCGAACTGGTTGTCAAATATTCCTGAACTGGTTGTTCTTTTACAGCAGGTTTTGATTTCTACCCCGACAAAATTACTTCTCTAAAAATCACGAATTTTACTTCCAATATTTTTTACATACCCCATAACTTTAAAAACCTCAAGCACTTCAAAACCCTTTTTACCAAAATTGCTTTGAATCTGGCTGTCGTTAATGGTTTCGTTATTCAGAAGGTATTTCATCATGATTTTTTTGAGAGAATCACCGCTTTCATAATTATATTTAGGTTTATCTATTCCGAAAATTACCTTTATTTTATTCATGAATTTGTCATCTTTGAGATAATTTTTATCGTTAACAAGACAAATATTTTTTTTGCCGTCAAAAATATCAGCACCTGTCTGCCCGTAATCCTGCTTTATTATTTCTCGGGAAACTCCTTTTTTCTTATGCAATACAATAAGACTTTCAAGCGGTGCATAAATTTCATCTCTGCCCCCAACTTTTGATAATTTCATAACATACTCCTTATACAAAATATTATATTATAAAGATTATTGAAAATTTAAATTTCTTCAAAAAACAAAATACAACCGTAGATAAAAAACTGCCTCTGTGCAAAAATGAAATAGCAGATATGCTTCTTGATTATTACAAAATGTAAACAGCACATAAAAAAATAACATTAATACATTTTTCTAAGTTTATCTATCCCAAAATTCCCGAACTACCTGTCAAATATTCCTAAACTGGTTGTTCTTTTACAGGCGAAAATGAGCAGGTCGGATTTACTAATCAGACAAATAACAGAAAAATATCCGACCATTGCGGAATGAACAATAATTGTAACCTTTTCAGAACAACAAAACAAGTGTTGTTTGAGTGCGAAGCACGATTTCACTTGCTTTATATGAAACGGTTACAATTGATTAGTGAATGAAGCATAGGACGGGAGCTTCTTTGTGGAACTTTCTTGTCGACACAAGAAAGTTTCTTATTGCTACAAATTATATTAAAAAATTGTTGGGCAGATATACCCAACCTACTGACTTTACGTTATTAACCAGTTCTGGTTTAATAATAACAAATATTTATTTAATAAATGTATTCTTGAAATGTTTTATTAATGGATGGTTTGCAAAGTCTTTTCCTGATAGTTTTATTGCATCGTTAGTTTCATTAAGCATTTGTTTTGCAGTTTTCAGGTATATTTTTTCTGCGCTTGTAGCCGGAATATTCTTTACATTGTATACGGGATGTCCATGCGAAGAAACATAAACTACAGGATTGTATAAAGAAAGAATAACATTACCATTAGAATAATCCTGTTGTACCTGCATTGCGAAATTATCCTGTGACGAAATTAATTTTTCCAGTTTATTTATAACTTTTTGCGGTTTAGAAGTTAACTTGTTTTTTATAATAAGCTTATTTTGATTAAAACCCTGTATATCTAGAATTTTTGGCACAATAAATTCTCCTATGCTATATTAGTAGTATTATTCTATTATATATATAATTATAAAACAATGATGTATTAATAAATATTAAAGTTATTAGTAGGTTTTGGTAATATCTGATTACAGAAACATTTTTGTTGCGGTAAATTAAAATTTACCACAACCTACAGTGCTGAGCGGCAACCACCGCCCCATTTTGTCTTTCACTGTCATCCTGAATTTATTTCAGGATCTCAAATGGATTCTGAAACGAGTTCAGAATGACAGAGGAGTAATTCTTAAAAATACCGTCATGCTGAATTTATTTCAGCATCTAATAAGATAAAAAGATTCTGAAACGGGTTCAGAATGACAGGGGTGTGGTTCTCAAAATTTCCGTTATGCAGGATTTATTTTAGCATCTAATAAGATAAAAAGATTCTGAAACGGGTTCAGAATGACGGTGGAGAGTTTTTCAAAAATACTGTCGTGCTGAATTTACAATTTCTTTTAATTTATTGCTTAGTGTTTTATGAGAAATTATTTTTAAATATTTTTTTACTAGCAAAAAAAATATTTTCAGGGTTTAGTAAGTTTGAAAGGAGAATTAATTTCATATGGATATACAAAATCGTTCTTCTATTAATTTTAAGGCCAATGTTTCGCAATCAGTGATGTATCAACTACAGAAACAAGTTAAAAATTGTCATAGTAGGAAAAAATGTTCTGCACTAGTCAAACAAAAGGTAGAAAATCTAAAGAGTTGGGGTAGTCCGGATTCTAATATAGTTATTGCAAAAGATCATAATGGTAAATATCTTTTAGGGGTCGAATGTACTGTAGATAAAGGCTTGAGATTACCTTGGGCTATAAGAAATCTTGTAGCTAAAACTGAATTGTCTCAGTTTCTATCATTGAAGAAATCTAATATTGAGGAAACGGAAGACTCTATTAAATTTATGTATAAAAAATATGGGCTCAAATTTTTTAAAAAGCATCAAGATTTATGATAATTTGTGTTTAATTTATTGAATTTTTACTATTATTTAAACATAATAATCTGATATACATATTGAAATAGAATGCTGTATTATTACAAAATAATACAGCATTTTAGTTTTTGAATGTTTTTATGCAAATTTATGCATTTGTATCTAATCCATAGTTCAAACAATGTTGAATATTTTCTTTAGGTAAATACATTGTTGCAGAATTTGTAGGGGCGTTATATCTTTTACCGCCTTCTGCCAGCCATTTTGCACAACGGTTATTTGTCTCTGGGTCTGTTGCTCTAAAACCTAATTTATAATAAAATCCAACAGGTGATGTTCTTCCGTCTATGCTGCAAGCCTCAAGCATTACTCTGCCTTGTGTGTCTATATCATTTACACTATGCAATACTACATCTTTAATTGCATTAGTTCCGGTATTTTTTCCTGTTGACCATAATTCATCAATATAATAGTGAGGTCTTAATTGTGGACCTTTTAAATACAAGTGCGGTGGCGTTATCAGTTCTCCGATTTTAACTTTTAAATCTCTAAAACGATTCCCAAATTCAGGTTTTATAGCATTTTTTGCAATTGTTAATATAAGATCTTCTTTTGTTTCCCTATTACAAAATCCCAGTCCCATATCTTTTGTATAGCCGTCAGGTATAGGATGAAGAAGGGTATCACAGTCGATTTCTTTATGATATTGTATGCGTGCTTGATTGTATGAATTCAAGAACGGATTTTGGGGAATTTTTATATTCATTCCTGAAGGTGTGGGATAAATTGCTTTTCCTTTTGTGACAGTAGTTTTCCCCAGTTGCAAACCATTTAATATAATTTCTTGCATTGCCTGTTTTAAATATGGTTGATTTATTCTAATTATCATAGATTCCTTTGCTGTGTTGTATGAAAATATAAAAATCGTAAAAGAAATTTTTGCTATTTCTATCGATAAATTTACAATTATTCATTAAGTTACAAATATCTAGCTTGTAGGTTGGGCATACTTGCCCAACGGTAATAGGGGCTATTAATCGGAGGTGGACTTTTCTTTGATTTTGTAATTTTATGTCCTAATAAAGTCCGGTTTAAGCCAGTTTAAGAATACAATATCAAACAGTTTCCGACGACTAATATTTAGTGTTGTCGGGCAAGTATGCCCAACCTACAGACTGTGTTGAAAAATTTTTCAAATTTTTAAATTTAGGTGGAAATTTATTTTAACTTACTCTAAAATATAAAAATATTGTGTAAATATGAGCAAATTTTATTTTTAGGTGTGTTAAATATTACATAGGGAGTATTTTATAATGCATATACAATATAATGTTAATAATAATTATAATCGAAATTTTCAAGTTAGGCAGAGAAATTTGAATAATTCTAATCTAGAATCTAAAAAGTTAGAAAATAGAACACAAAAATATTCAACAAATGAAAATATATCGTTTGGAATGGGAACAATTAAACCCCAAAAAGGCAATAATGTACTTGCGGAGATTATAAGTCGTATAGTTAAGATTGGACAACAAGAAGCAAATGCGAATAGTATAGAAAAAACTGATAATATTATTAATGAAGTCGTAAAAAAAGTTACTGATAATAGTTCAAACTTCAAGAATGAAATAAAAAAAGTAGGTTCTGTCATAGAAAATCAGAATTTAAAAATGAGCTCAGATAATAACGCTCCAATTGCAAATATAATAGAAAATAATACCGAAGTTAATGAGATTATCATGCCTGATTATTCTGAGGAATATAATTTTTTCAAAAATCTTGCAGATAAAGCTCCATACAAAGGCGATTGGTATGCAAAAAATGGTATGATTAAAGCATACTACCATGACTCAGGTGCTCTTATGCAGGTATCAGAGCGTGATCCCAAAAATCCAAAATGGCTTAACTTGGCTTTTTTTGATAAAAATGGGAAGTTAGAGTCTGGTGAAAGGACGTATCCTGAAATTATAAAAAGATATTCTTTTTATGGAAATGGTAGGTTAAAGCAAGCTGGCGAGTATAATCCCACAACCAATAAATGTGTTAAATTCCATTCTTTTTATGAAGATGGAACACTAGAATCAATTATAAATTTTGATCCAATAACAAAGAAAAAACTTAAACAAACATGCTATCTCCCAGAGGGTAAGGGTATAGGGTGTATCATAGAATATGACCCTATAACTGAAAATGAACTAAAAGAAATCGTTTATTATTCAGATGGAAAGAATATAAAAAAAATTACGGATTATGATACAAAAAATTTTGGTTGTACTAAAAATGAAAAATATTATCAAGCAGACGGTAAAACTTTGGAAAGAATTATTGATTATAATACATCGGAAGAATTAGTTATTGGTAAAGTTGAAAAAATGGAAGTTTTTTCAAGAGTTTTGAAAGACACGTATTATCATGCTGATGGCAAAAATATAAAAAGACTTATAGTATATCCAGATTTCGACAGTAGCGAGTTTGATAAAATACAAACAGATTATCAAATAATCAATGGTACAAATCGTAAAATTAAAAAAATGTTTTTTTGTGACGAAGCTCTGGAGCAGACCATTGAATATGATCCAACTACAGGACATGTAGTTAAAGATATTGAATATTATGACGAAGAAATAGAACGCATTTCTGAATACTGGCCAGCAACAGGAAATAAACTAAAAGAAACAGTTTATCCTCGTGGCGGTAAAGCCTATTCTTTTATAATTGATTATGATTCAAATGGAAATATGTTAAAAGAAACATATTATCACGCAGATGGTCAAACAATAAAAACTATTGCCACACCTGATTATGATCAAAATGGCAACAAAATAATAAAAGAAATTGAGTATTGCAAAGATGGTAAGACTATAAAATGGATTCTAGAGAAAGAGCCTGAAACAGAAAAAGTATTAAAACAAACAAATTATGAGTCGGATGGTAAAACTATAAAAGAGGTTATTGAGTATAGTTAGTAGAATTAATTTAAATTTCTAAAATTATCTGTCCCAAAATTCCCGAACTG
>JADIND010000020.1 GCA_017694215.1 Candidatus Scatousia excrementipullorum
TATATATATATTTATTAATATAATAATTAATAAAAAGAAAACTTTGAAAAAACAAAAATTTTTTTGAATGCCAATACTTTTTAAGTCTGAATATTTGATTTTGTCTGCATTAAAACCGTAAAATTTTACAATATTTTGCTCTTCACATATTCCTTAATCGGTTGTAAAATATTATAGTATGTATGAGATAAAAAAACAGATTTATTTAGACATGACAAAGAACCAAAAAGCTGCATTGTGCAATTTTTTGAGGGCCTTGGTGAAAAAATCTCCCGAACTAAGCAGTGAAGAAATTCTAGACAAATTTATTGATGATGAAAGATACTATCTGGAAATTAATGCCTCCAGATTTGAATTTATTGCAGATATAATTGATGATAATCAATTTTTGAAAGATACCGAATTGTTTATAAAAGAGTGCAGGAAATATTACGACTATAAAAAAAAGCAGGAACCTATAATTCAAGCTCAGAAAGAGTTTGAAAAAAAGAAACGAAAGTTTTTGCAGGAAGTTAAAATGAGTAAAGAGGAACCAACAAAAAAACAACTATACTACTATGAAAAATTGTGTAAAAAATATAATATAAATGGAGTAAAATTAACATCAAAGTTGCAAGCAAGAGATGAAATTGATAAAATTATAACAGAGCATTCAAAAGAAAAATTTTTGGAAGAGTAAAAAAGAGAGGGTTCATTGAATGGAATTTAATTCAATAGAAGATTTTAAGAAAAACTTTGCACAGGTCTATAGATCAAAAGTATATCCTACTTTATCAAATATTGACGTAGAAAGACAAAAAGCACGGAAAGAAGGTCTAAAAAAAGCTTTTTTTATAGGTTTTTTTGCACTTGTTTCATTTATAATCGGGTCTATTTATAAAGAAGCCGGAGAATTTTTCTTTTTTATTTCTTTAATTTTGGTAATTACTGCTTTTACTTACTACTCATTTACACAAAAAAGTTTTGAGCAAAAACTAAAAACAAGAATTATGCCGGTTTTAATGGATGCTTTTGGAAATTTTAATTGGACTCAGACTGAAAAGATTTCTACTTCAGAAATAAGAGATTCCAGAATATTTTCAAGATTTGACCACAGAGATATTGATGATAACTTTTATGGATTTTATCAAGATATGCCTATTGAAATATCAGAATCTCATTTATATTACTACACTCGAGATTCAAAAGGGAATCGTCAGTTACACACAACTTTTAAAGGTGTACTTATTTCTATAGGAGTAGGTAAGAGATTTTCAGGGCATACTATTGTTAGACAAAGAGGATTTCTACTGAACTCAAAGGTTTATCAAGAGGTAAAATTGGAAGATCCGGAATTTCAAAAAAGATACTTTGTTGATTCAAATGATCAAGTAGAGGCTAGATTTATATTAACAACAGCTTTTATGGATAGATTCAAAAACCTCTCAAATGCTTTTGGAGCTGAGTATCCTGAATGTTCTTTTAAAGATGGAAAATTGCTTATTGCTTTATCTACAAAAAAAGATTTGTTCAAATTAGGTAACCTAAATACCCCAGTTACGGAAGCAGGACCTTACCAACAATTTTTGAATGAAATTATTTCTATTTTGGAGATGATTGAAGTATTGAAAGTCACACAGAAAACAGGTTTATAATAAAAAATGAGTATTCAAGAGATAGTTAAGATATTAACAGATAGCGGTATAGAAAAAAACGAAGCTGACGTAGAAGTAAAGATGTTGATAGAACATTTTGCAAATTATGGTGTGAAAGATATTTTAATGGGTAAAAAGCTTGATGAGGAAAAGCTTTCAATCGTAAAAGAAAAAGCCGGACTCAGAGCCAAAACACATCAGCCGATTCAGCATATTATCGGTTTTGCGGATTTTATGGGCGAAAAATTTATAGTAAATCCCTCCGTGCTGATTCCGCGTGATGAAACGGAAATCCTTGTGCGGCATGCCATAGATATAATCCGCAGACATAATTTCACATCGGCACTGGATGTAGGAACCGGCAGCGGATGTATTGCATGTATGATTGCAAAATATACGGATTGCAGAATAATCGGGCTGGATATTTCGTCAGATGCTTTAAATACAGCACTTGATAATGCCTCGCGGCTGAATCTTTTTAACAAAGCAATTTTCAGAAAATCGGATATTTTTTCTAACGTAAAACCCGGTGAAAGTTTTGATATTATTATATCTAACCCGCCTTACATCCCGCCGTCTGAAAAAATAAATATACAAAAAGAAGTCACATTTGACCCTGAAATTGCACTTTTTACACAAGATGAAAAAGGGCTTGAATTTTACGAAAAAATAACCGGTGATGCCGTGAATGTTTTGAATAGCGGAGGTTTTCTAACATTTGAACTCGGTATAAATCAATCTGACGCGGTAAAAGAAATAATGAGCAAAGATTTTTGCGAAATAGAAGTTATAAAAGATTTAGCGGGTATCGACAGGGTTATATCGGGAAAATTAGCCGTCTGATTTTAAACACGGTAACAACCGGAAGTAAAATCCGGCTATTATTGTTTAAATATCGATTTTGATTGCACCCTGCCTGAAAATTTTAATATCGTCATCAAACACCCCGACAACGGTTGATTCAAGTCCTTTACAAAAACAACCGTAATCTTCAATGATTAAATCAGCAAGGCCTTCCATATTTTCTTTTGCCTGTTCAAAATTTTTTGCGGACGGTTGATGAGAAAGGTTTGCACTCGTTGTCGCAAGAACATGACCCGGTGCTATTTCGCAGATTTCTTTAAAAACTTCGTTGTCTGGAACTCTTATTCCGACAGTATCCATATTTGATGTAATGTAATCCGGCGTCATTTCGGGATTTTTTTTGACTACAAGGGTTAAGGCTCCCGGAAAATATTTTTTTACTAATTTTTGTCCGATTTTCGGGATTACCTGTACATAATTTAGAAGGTGGTATGTTTCATTTGACATTAAAATAAGCGGCTTTTGGGCTTCTCTTTTTTTAATGTCGTAGATTTTTTTTACGGCTTTTTCGGAATTCGGCAGACAGCCGAGTCCCCAGACCGTATCTGTTACGTATGCGATTACTCCGTCATTTTCCAGCACTTTTCTTATTTCGTCTTTGTTTTTTATCATTTTTTTTGTTTCCTTTTAATTCGTACACTTGAAATTAATGTACAATATGTTATAATATTTAATGTAAGGGAGCCGGTTAAGCTCCGCATAAGCTCAACCGACTTGTCGCCCCTTATAAAAACAGATAAACTATCTTTATGAAAATCTCTAGTACGGCTAGAGATTTTTTTAATAGTTCTCTATTCATTTAACCTCCTTTCTGCCCTATTGTCGCTATATGGTTTTGTTAGCACATTGGAGGTTCAGGGCTGCCCTTATATTAAGTTGTCAATGTTCTTATTTCTTTTTAAATCTCTCAAGCAGTCTTTTGGCGAGTTCGGTTGCGTAATCCATTTTCATCATAATGTTTAGTTGGAAATATACAGCCATGACAGCAAGCATTGTAAATATTTTTACAAGTTCGAATATGTATTTCGGCATGTGAATGTATTTGTCGTAACCGTATCCGGCAGCCAGACAGATTATAAATGTTATTGCTCCCGCGATACACATTTTTGCAAGATTTTTGAAAAGTTTTCCGTAGTCCATTTTGATTTTTTTGCTGATTAAAACGCCGAGCACAACTGCGTTGAAAAGAGTTACGAGAGAGGTTGAGAGTGTAATTCCGCCGATACTCATATGCATTATATTAATAAACAAAATGTTCAGAAAAACTTTTAAAATGATTGATGATAAAGCGACCGTGAACGGTGTAACTGAATCGTTAAAGGAATAGTAAACTCTGGTTATTGAATCTCTGAAAACATAAGGCAATATAGATACTGACAAAAACCAGAGAGCTTCTGTCACCATAAAAGTTGCTTTGGCGTCAAATTCTCCGCGTTCAAAGACAATTCTTACCCCATCCAGTCCTACTGTTAGAATTAGAATAATAATCGGGATTGCTCCGAAAAAGAGAACCCCTACGCCTTTGTTGAAATAATTTCTAATTCCGTCATAATCTTTATCGGCAACGAGTCTTGCAAATATGGGAAAAAGCGGAACAAGAAATGCCGTAACGAGAATTCCGACAGGAAATTGGAAAACTCTGTTTGCATAACCTATTGCAGTCCAGGCTCCTTCTCTGAGGGCTGAGGCAAAAAACATATCAACATAAATATGAATTTGTCCGACAGTTGATGATAAAACCGCAGGGAAAAGAAGTTCGCAGATATGTTTGTATTCAATATTATGAAAAACATCAAGATTAGGTTTTAATCTGTATCCGAGCTGTCTTATTTTCGGGTACTGCATAACCCACTGGCAGACGGCCCCGATTGTTGTTGCCCACGCAAGAGCAACTCCGGCATTATCCTTGCCGTTTGCACCCATAACCATTGCGATTATCACAAGCGACATGATTATAGGCGAGAGATTCGGTAGCATAAAGTATCTGTATGTGACAAGTATTCCGTAATAGATTCCGACAATTCCGCCGATAATCAGAACCGGCGACATGATTTTTAAGTGTTCCGCAGCAAGCCTGATAAGTTCAGGGTCACCTCCGGAGGCTATTATTCCCATAATCTGCGGTGCAAAAAAGTAGCACAATACTGCAAGAATTGTGAAAAAGATTATAGTTGTCGTCATAAACGTACTGTAGAGTTTGTTTACAACATCAGACGGTTTTTCTTTTAAATCCGGAATTAATTTTGAAAATACGGCAACCGTTGCACTGTGAAACGGGCCTCCGACTCCGCCCAAGAGAATTATAGAGAGTGCGGGAATCTGATATGCATAAAAATATGCATCAGATACCATTGACGCCCCGTAATAATTGGCGATTACAACATCTCTAATAAAACCTATAAGTTTGCTGAAAATCGTAACTACGGCAATCAGCCAGGCGGCCTTTAAAAGGCTCGGTGTTTTGTCTTTACCAGATGTCTGATCTGTCATCTTTTCCTACCAGTTCCACATATAATCTTAGTGCTTTTTGTGCATATGAGTTTTCCGTAAATTCAGGAGATGTGAATTTTATAGTGTTTTTGCCTTCTTTTATGAATTTTGAAATATCAAATTCAGCGAATCTTTTATGTCCGATAAGTTCTTTCGGAAGTTCAAAAATATGCTCTTTACCGTTAATTTCCGCCATAAGCATATCCACTCCGAATTTATTATCAATCACAAGTTTTGCATGTTTTTTCGGAGCATAAAAATGCTGTGTCACTGAAATCTGGGATACATCTGTTGATATTATAACAGGCTTAGTTGTCAGAGAAATTCCTGTATAATAGTGTTTTAAGATTTTATCAAACGGTAATTTCAATTCTGTTGCCATAAAACCTGCTCCGTACTGGCTCATTCCGACCCCGTGGCCGAATCCTCCGCCGAATGCTTTTACGCCAACAAGATTTCCGTTTTCGTCTTTTTCGTTTTCAAAAACCACATTTGCACTCGGAAGGGCTTTTCCGTCTTTTGTTATTAATCTTCTGACAACAAGTTCTTTATAAACTTTGTAGGTTTGGTTTTTTGTAACAACCTCCATTTCAATAATTTTACCGCTGTCGCCGCGTCTTATGACTTTCAATTCAACCAGATTATCTAGAGTGTCGCCTTTTTTAAATGCCGGTTTTACAAAACCTGTTGCGGATTGGGCAGCAAGAGTTGATTGCAGGGCTTTTTTTAATTCATCGGCAGTCCATTCTCTAGTCCAGCGGAAATATGATGAGCGGATGTCGTAAGCGTCCGGTCTTGATTTGTAGTAAGCGGCCGCGGCTTCTTCCGTATTCAGAGGTGTTTGTGATAAGATATCCGGTTTTGCTGTCAGGTAAGGTTTTTCCTTTGACGGGAATTCTTTTGTTGTCGGGTCTGAAAACGCGTTTGAATAATTTTCAGTATAGCCGCCTGCTGTTGATGAATATTGAGCAAGAATCAATTCCCAGTCATACAGTGCGACAATTCCTTCAGTTTCTTCAACTGCTTTTGTTGCGAGAGGTTTTTCCGTATTTGCACCGAAATAAACCTGACTTGCCACTGAATCCACTACATCATAATTCGGAGAGGATTTTGAACGCGGAGAAAGCACGTAATTTCTTGCGGAAACACTCTGTGCTTTTAACGCTTCCAATCCGAAATGTACCGGCATCTCGTTAGGAACAACACCTTTGAGATAATCTTCAACTTCAATTAAATTAACAAGGTTAAAGTATTCATTGTTTTTTGTTTTCACAAGTTCAAAAACTCCGTGATACAATGCCTGTTTACCTGCACGCTTAAGGTCTTTAACTCCGAGAAGCCCGTTCGGACAAAGAACCCTTACTGTGTTTGAGATTTGTGTGATAACGGTTCCGTCTTCTTCTGTTACAGTAATTGTTCCGTCATCGTTAAGTTTGAAATTAAGGTTTGTATTTGCGGGAAAATTCGCGACGACCATATCGCCGTCACAGATAAGGATTTCCGCAGTTCCAAAAATTGAGATATTTTTATACACCCATGTTGCAAACCCGTTTGAACCGATACCGACACGGATAACCTCGGAGGCGGGAGTTTTGGCGATGTTACGCATTTCCGCTTCCTGTGCAATTTGCAGTGTTGCTGCCGGAACATTTGCCGGAAAAGCATTCACGGGAAGTGATAAAACAAATAAATTTATAAATAATATAATACCTAATCCTGTCTCTTATACACATCTCCGAGCCCACGAGACTA